>NZ_JBFULV010000031.1:0-67918 GCF_054049715.1 Rhizobacter sp. P5_C2
GGTCGTACGGCCTGAACACATCCGCGGCGTTGCTGTTGCCCGCCACGCTCGGGATCATCAGCGACTGCCCCATGCGCAGGTCGTCGTCCCCGCCCAGCCCGTTGGCCTGCGCGATCTTCCACCACAGCTTGCTGTCGCCGTAGGCCGACCTCGCAATGCTCTGCAGCGTGTCCCCTGAGACCACCACGTAGCTGCCGCTTCCCGGCTTCGGGTACGAACCGCTGATGCTGCGGAAGCTGCTGTCGAACTCCCCGATCTCCGCGTAGATCGGGTTGCCGTTGCCGTCCCTCGGATTGTTCTCGTCCGGCCCCACCCCATAGCGGCCCAGCACCTGGCCATCCACCACCAGTTCGCGCAGCACCCTCGACTCCTGCTGCGTCTGCAGGATCACCCCGTTCGCGTCGTTGACGAACTTCTTGCTGTTGGCCGCCTTCTGGCTGTCATTGGTCCCCACCAGCCGCCCGTTCGCGTCGAACAGGTAGTCGGTGTGCCCACCGATCACGTCAGCGCTCTCCTGCTGGTACCCCTCGTAACGCTTGAGCCGGTACTCGAAGAACTCGTTGTGGCTGTCCGAGTTCACGAAGTTCTTCATCTTCACCACATTGCCCGCACCGTCGTAGGTGTAGTGCTGCCGCGTCTCCAGCCCGTTCGTCTTCGCGTTGTCGTTGTCCTGGTGCTCCAGCCGGCCCGCGCCGTCGTAGTAGTACTCGCGCACCATCGCGCGGTCGCTGTTGCCGCCGATCGCGCTCCAGTAGCTGTCGTCGATGTTCCAGATGCCCCAGCTCGGCCCGTTGCGCTTGATCCGGCTCGCCGCGTCGTACTCCCGGTGGTCGATTTCCTTGGTCCCTGCGCTATCGGCCAGGTACACGCTCGTCAGACGGTCTACGCCGTCGTAGGCATAGGTCTCGTGCACCAACCCCTGCACGCCCGCGTACGTCACCGGCTCGCCGCGCGGCTCTCGCACCACGTAGAACCGGGATTCGTCCGCGCTGCCGCCTTCGGCCGTCGGGCCATGCGTCGTGCGGCTGATCACGTAGTACAGCCCCACCGTCGTGTCGAAGCCGAAGTCGCTCTCCGGTACCAGGATCTCGGCGCCGGAATCGTCCGTCAGCCACGGACCCAGCCCCTCGTCGGGCGACTGTGGGCTCACCGTCCGCACCGCATAGCCCAGAAAGCCCCCCCCTTGTTGCTGCGCCACCAGCCCGTAGTGCAGGTCGCTGGTGCGGTTGCCCGAGGCATCGTAGGTGACGCGGTGGCCGTGCGCCTCCTGCCCGGTGGCGCCTGCAAAGATGTCGATCACGCCATAGGCTGTCTGAACCGCCGTTTCGCTGTTGCCCGTCTGCCCGGCAGCCAGCTTCACCCCTTCGGCCACGATCTGCCGGTTCTGCACGTCGTACGCCGACCAGTAGTCGAAGTCCGTGGTCTGCACCGTCCCCTGACTGTCTACCGACGTCTTGTTGAAGCGCCCCCACTGATGGATGCGGTTGCCGTTGGCGTCATACGCATACTCGATGCGCGCGCCCCCCAGCCCCGTCACCAGCCGCAGTTGCCCTGCCGCGTCGTACGACAGGCGGTTGTCCTGGTAATACTGCCCCACCGTCGGCGTGCCCGCGGTCGCCTGCCACACGCGCTCGCCCACGCGATGCCCCGCGAGGTCGTACTCGAAGGTGCTGACCTGGTGCAGCGCCTTGTCCTCGATGCGAACCACCTGGCCCGCACCGTCGTACTCGTAGTTCAAGTCCTGCCCATTGGTGTTGGCCTGCCGCTTCAGCAGCCTCAGCCCGTCGTAGGCGTAGGTGTAGACGGCGCCGCCCAGGTCGGTGTGCGCCGTCACCTGGCCGAAGTAGTCGTAGGACCAGGTGGTCGAGAAGCCGTTGCCGTCGATCTCCGCCGTCTTGTGGTGATTGGCGTCGTAGATGCTGCGGCTCGTCAGCAGGCTCGACAGCTTCTGCAGCGCCTGCCCCGGCGGCAGCGGGCCCACGAAGTTCCAGTCGCGCACGACCGCCTCTTCGGTGCGCACCAGGTTGCCCGCCACGTCGTACTGGTACTCGGTGTGCTCGCCCGCGGCGTTCACCAGGCTCAGGCGGTGCCCCGCCTCGTCGTAGGTGTAGCGCTCGGTCAGCACCTGGCTCGCCGTCACCTGCCGGGCCATGGTCACCAGGCGGCCGACACGGTCGTGCGTGTAGCGCGTCGCGAAGTGGTTCAACCCCACCACCTCCACCTGCTCGCCGAAGGCGTTGTAGCGCGTCGTGATGTGGCCCTCGCCGGCCGTCGCACCCGCCACGCTCTCACCGACCCGGTTACCGCCGGCGTCGTACTCGTAACTGTGCACGTTGCCCAGCGCGTCGATGCTCGCGCGCAGTTGCCCCAAGCCGTCGTACACCGCGCGGCTTTGTGCACGCACGCCGCCGAAGCCGTCGCCGATCGGCTTGTCTTCCACCAGCACGTGGTTCGACCAGTCGTAGGTGTAGCGCGTGATCCAGTAGGCGCTGCGGGGGTCGCTCAACTCCGTCACGTTGCCCCAGCGGTCCAGCGTCTGGTGCACCGTGGCACGCTCGGTCGCCGGGCGCAGCACATCGGGATGGAACGCGCCGAGCGGGCTCGCGCCGCTGTGCAGCACGTCACCGGCTGGCGTCGACTCGTGCAGGTACGAGGCCTCGTTGCCGGCCACGAAATGCCCCGGGATGTACGGTGGCGTCATGTCCTGCAAGGTGTAGGTCACCGGCGTGGCCGGCACCTGCACCGTCTGCGTCACCATCTGGATCTGCAGTTCCTCGTACGGGATCGACTGGATGTTCCGGAATGGCCGGTTGGGGCTGGCCGGTTCCACCCTGTAGTGCGGGCCGAAGATTTCGAGCCCGTTCTCGTCATACCCCACGACCACCGGCGGGCCGTAGGTGCCGGGTTCATTGAAATCGATGCGGAACAGCTGCGCACTCGGCGGCTTCACCCACACCAGAACCTGCGTCGGCACCTCGCGCGTCTCGGTGTGCGCCGGCTGCGCCGCCGTCACCGTCAGCACGCCGGTGCGCAGGCCGGTCATCATGCCGTCGGGCTGCGGCACGTCGTGGTAGTTGTCGAAGCGCAACTCGTACTCGTAGTGGCCCGGCACCAAGTCGGTCAGCGAGAAGTCGGTATCGGACAGCGTGCCGTCGGCCTGGCCCTGGAAGGCGAGGATCCAGTCGCTCGATCCCTGCAGCCGGTAGCGCAGCGTCATGTCGGTACCGGCGCCCGGGCCGCTCCAGCGCAGCACCGGCTCGGCACTGTCGACGCCGGTATGCCAGACGAACGGGCCGTCCTGGATCTTCGGCTCGCCCACCGGGCCCACGTAGTGCGACCCGTCGAGGTAGGACGTGATGTTGCCGGTGGCATGCGCGAATGCCAGCCGGTCGCTGCCGTGCAGGTAGACCAGCTCGTACTCGTACTGTTGCTCGTCGTCGAGTTGCTTCAGGTCCACCCACGAATGGCCGTTGCCGTCCGACTGGATCGGCAACTGGGTCCACTGCCCCCCACCCACCGTGCGGATGTGAAACTCCTGCAGCACACCGGCTTGCGGCTCGTTCCACTGCAGGATGCCGTGGCTGGGATCAGCCAGCACCGGCCCGGCGGCAATCTCGCTCAGCTGGCTGATGCCCACCTTCAGCGTGCCGCTGGCCTTCACGGCCGATGGATCCTCGATGCTCTGATCTTCCGCGGTGCGGTAGCACACCTGGTATTCGTAGGCACCCGGCTCGAGGTACGAGGTATTCAGCGAGATCGCGTCGTCGAGATCGGACACGTACTCCGAATCGAGCCAGTGCCATTCGGTGGACTGCAGCTCGCGCACACGCACCCGCACCTCGCCGAAGCTGTTGCCCCCCGGGTAGTCGCTGTCGCCGACGGTGGAGGTCGAGCGTGGAATGATCACGCGGCTGGCGAGTTCGCCCTGGTGGTAGTCGATCGCGGTTTTCCAGGTGCCGCTGCCGTCCATCTTCTCGACGCGGACGCTGGTGATCGTCCGGATGCCGGTGCTGTCGGCCCAGGTGAAGCTGGCACCGGTGGCGCCGCTGCCATTGACCATCGCGGTGCGCGAGTAGGCTCCCGAACCGTTCAGCCCCGTATAGCCGAACGTAACGCGCACCGCGCCCCCGCCAAGCAGGCTGATGTCGGGCCAAGTCAGCGAGACGGCGTTGGTGCCGATCCATGGGGGAGCCGAGCTATTGCCGGGCTGGCTGGTGGATGTGACCAGAGTCTCCACGTTGACCGCCGACGAGGTCTCGACACCGCCTGCGAAGCCGAGCGTGCTGCGCTCGGACTGCACGGTGGCCACCACGCGGCCCAGCGCGTCGTAGCGCCGGTCGGTGCGGGTGACGCCCACCAGCAACTGCGCATCAGCGGCGCGCTGCAGCGACTTCACCACGCCGGCCGAGCTGCTGCGGATCTCGGCCGTCAGGTTGCCCTGCAGGTCGTACAGCATCGCCTTGTCGACGCCGTCGCCCTGGTTGGTCTTCCACAGCCGGCCGAACCTGTCGTAGCACATGGTCTCGACGACGCTGCCGTCGAGCAGGCGCCGGTCCACTTCGCCGAAGGCATTGAAGTGCTGCTCGCGGACTGCCTTGCGCGGCGCCGTGGTGGGCACGGTGCCGCTGGCTCTCGGCGCCTCGTTGTACAACTCGACCATGGCGGCGCCCTGCTGCTGCAGGACACGCACCGACAACACGGCGCTCACGCCGCCGACCGGATCGGTCACCGCGGCCTCGGGCCAGTCGAACACGACACCGGAGACGGCGCCGGCCGCGGGAATGTCCATCGTCCGACTGAGCGTCTGCCCGCCCAGCGCGCGGTAGGTCAACTCGACCCGCACCATGCCACCCAGCGGCTGGACCAGACCGCCCCACGCCAGCTCGACGTGGTTGTTGCCCACCCACTGCAGGAAGCTTTCGTCCTGCGTGCTGCCGGTGTTCTCCCAACTCGCGGAGCCGACAGGCCCGGCCAGTTGCACTCCGGTCGACACCAGCGACCCGTCCAGCGGCTCGATGCTGCGCACCTGGCGGCCCAGCTTGTCGTACTCGAAGATCTGGAAGCTGCTGATCTGATGCCGCTCGTTGTCGGTGATCGTCTGCCATTGCTTGGCCAGCCGCCCGGCTTTGTCGTATGACATGTGGCGCACGCCGCCGGCCGCGTCCTGCACGTCCAGCACGTTGCCGCGGCTGTCGTAGCGGGTTTCCGTCGTGCGGCTGCCGCCAATCGGCGACGCGTTGCCGTTCGGCCGCAGCTCGGCTTCCCAATGCTGCGCATCGGTCACCGCCTGCGCATGGTCGATGCGCACGACCACGTTGCCGTAGGCGTCGCGTCGGAACTCGGTGACGGGCGCGCCTTCGCGCGAGATCGCATTGCTGAGCTCCGGCTCCGCCTGCACCCAGCGGCGAGGCGCGGCCACGGCCCGCACGCGACCCATTGCGTCGTAGAAGGACAGCGTCTCGCCGCCTTCGGCGTCGACGGTGCGCGTCAGGTTGCCGACCGCGTCGTACCCGTACTGCGTTTCCACGTTGCGCTGGGCCAGCTGGCCCGAGGCATCGTTGACGAGCGCGTTCATGTGCGTCTCGCGGGTCTTGCGGCCAAGTGCGTCGTACTCGCTGACGCTACTGCGGTCTGCCGCCGACGTGCGGTCATGGCGGTCCCAGCCGTCCAGCGTCACGTCGACCGCGTCGGCATACTCGCTGCTGCCGGTCTGGTTGCCGAGGGCGTCGAACTTGCGCTCGGTCAGGAACCCCATCGCATCGACCGTGCCGGTCTCGCGGCCCAGCCTGTCGAAGAAGTGGGTGGTGTCCGCCCAGATGCCGTTCGCACTGTCGAGCAGCGCCGACTGGCGCCGCAGCTCGCCGAACGCGGTGTAGACCATCTTCGCGATCTTGGTCGCCTGGCCGGCGGTGCCGGCACTGCTGTCGTAAACGTAGTCGGTGCCTTCGTCGACCTGCACGGCGCGACCCATCCGGTCGTACAGCGTCGTCACGGTGCGGTCGGCCCGCGGGTCGCGACCGGCCAGCAAGCCTTCGACGCCCTGCACCGACAGGGCCTGCCCGGCCGGCGTGCCGAGCGAGACCGGCTGCGCGTAGCGGGTGAGCTTCTGCACGTCGCCGAATGCGGTCAGCTCGTACTCGGTGACGTAGCTCTCGGCATCGACGGCATGCCGCACGTGGCCGGCCGCGTCATAGGTCTTGTAGCTCCAGTTGCCGCCGACGTCCTGGTTGGCGACCGCCTCGCCGAAGGCGTTGTAGACGGTCAGCGTGCCGAGCCGGCCGGTCTGCTCCACGCGCGGCAGCGTGGCCACGGTGGTCTGGCCGTCGGCGGCGGCGCCCAGGTAGTACCCGACCGCGGGATAGCGCACCACCACCTGACGCCCGGCGGCGTCGTACTCGTACGAAGTCTCGCGCTGCTCGCTACGCCCTTCGGCCTCGATGCGCGACTTCAGATTGCCCAGCCCGTCATAGACCAGGCGCGTGACGATGGACGCCATCGCAGGCCCGGTGGCATTGAGGTTGCCGTCGGCCTGCATCGCCGTGTTGACCAGCTCCACCTGCGGCGAGGTTTCCTTCACCAGGCGGCCGGCGGCGTCATAGTCGTACTGCCAGAGCGCGCCGTTCTTGTTCGTGAAGGTCTTCTTGTTGCCCAGTCCGTCGTAGGTGAACGACTCGCTGTGGTGCAGCGCATCGGTGGTGGTACGCACCCGTCCGGCGCCGTCGTACTCGAAAGTGGTGACGCGGTCGTGCACCGGATCCGAGGTCACCTGACCCTGCGTGGCCAGCTGGGTCACCACGGTCTGCCGGCCGAGACCGTCGTAGTCGTACAGCGTGATGCAAGACTCCGCATCGACGGTCGCGTGCAGCAGGCCGTTGCTGTAGTAGAAGCTGTAGGTGTGGCGATCGGCGTCGCCGGTGAGGAGCTGCTCGCCGATGTTGCTTTCGGTCGCGTCGGTCTGGCTGCCCAGCGAAACCTTCGATGCGTAAGCAATGGTCTGCGTGGCCTGGCCGTCGGCCTGCAATTCACGCCGTATCACCCCGCCGGCCGCATCCACGCTCAGGATGACGCGGTTGGCCTTGTCGTAGACGACGTGGCTGACGCGGTCGTTCTGCGCATCCAGCGACACCTGCGACAACGTGCGCCCCGCCTGCAGCGGCGTGGCATAGGCGATCTGGCGCAGCAGGTTGCCGTTGGCGTCGTACACCCGCTGCGTCACGCTGCGTGTGGCGTCGAGCACGAAGGTCGCTCGGTTGGCGTGGTCGTACTCGCTCAGCGTCACGCGGTCGCGCGTCGCGTCGGCAGCCACACCGTCCGGCGCCGTGCTCGCACCGATCGGGGTGGCATAGCGCGTCTCGGCGATCACGTTGCCGTTGCCGTCGCGCAGGTAGCCGACGACCGCACCGGTGCCGTCGGCGCTGAAGCTCAGCCGGCCCGCGGCGTCGTAGCTGAAGCGCTCGCGGGCGTCTTCGGCGAGAGGCATGCTGTCCGCCACCTGCTTCAGGTGTTGGAGTGATGCCGATTCGCCAGGTGCGACCAGGTTCGGCCGGGCAAAGCTGCGACGCTCACGCACGCTGCCATTGTCGTTGTAGGTGATCTCGGACAGCGCACCGGTACCGTTCACCGTGTACGCCAGCCGATTCATCGCGTCGTAGGCCTGGCGCACGTGCTCGTCCTGCACCGACGCCTGCGGCTGCGGCCGCCACTGCGGATCGTCCAACCGGGCCAGGTCGGCCAGCGCGACCGCGTAGCCGACCGTCTCAATCACGTTGCCGCGGTTGTCGTAGCGACGCTCCACCACGCCCCCGGAACCGTCGACCGAATACTGCAGCCGTCCGTCCAGGTCGTAATAGCGGGCGTCGACCTGGTCGCCGCCGATGCCACCATGGGTATAGCGCAGGTTCGGCACGACGTCGCGTACGTAGTCCAGACGCGGGGGCAGGCCCTCGGATCCCACCAGCGGCTTCGCCAGCGTGGTCTTCTTTGCCAACCGGCCTTCGGCGTCGTAGGCATAGACCGCCACGCGGTCCGTCGGATCCAGTTCGGCGAGCAGCCGGTTGTCCGCGTCATAGGCGTAGCGCGTGACCTGCTGCATCGCGTCGCGCACCGAGACCACGTTGCCGGCATCGTCGTACTCGTAGTGGCGGCGCAGGTTCAGGTTGTCGGGATCGATGGCTTCGTCGGTGCGGCGGCCGAGCACGTCGTACTCGTAGCGCGTCAGCGTGTGCCCGGGGCTTTCGACGGTGAGCACGCGGCCCTGGCTGTCGTAGCTGTAGCGGGTGGTCAGCGCCAAATGCCTGGCATCGTCTTCCGGGTGCAGCGGATCGGTCGGATCGACGGTCACCGACAGCGTCTGGCCGAGCAGGTCGGTGCGTGTGACGGTGCGGATGCCGTTGGCATCGATCGCCACCACCTCGCGTGCCTCGGGGTGGTATTCCTGGCTGGTGCGGATGGCCATGCCGTCCGGGTCGACGATGCGGTGCAGCAGCCGGTTGACGGCGTCGTACTCGTAGCGCACCACGTGGCCATTGCCGTCCTGCGTCTCGATCGGGCGATTGGCCAGGTCGAAATCGCTGTCTTCGGAAATGACCAGCGCGCCCAGGGCGTCACGCACCTCGGTGTGCGTCAGGTTGCCGTTGCGGTCGTAGCGGTAGACGGTGCGGTTGCCCTGCGCGTCGGTGACGGACGCCGTCTCGCCGTTCGCATTGAAGCTGGTGGTGACGCTGACCTGCTCACGCGTGGTGGTCGTGACGCTGTGAGCAGCGTCATCGTAGGCATAGGTGGTGACGGCCCCGGTCGCATCGGTGACCGTGAAGACGCGACCCAGCGCGTCATAGGCGGTGCGCCGCACGGCATGCGTCGGGTCTTCCACCGTGACGGTGCGGCCGGTGCGGTCGTAGCCGTAGGTGGTGAGGCCGCCGTTCGCATCCACCGATTCCTTCAGGCGCCCGAAGGCGTCGTAGGTCGCGCTGGTGCGCACGTCGCTCTGCGCCTCGTCGCGGATCACCTCGTGAAGGTGACCGCGGCGGTCATAGGTGCTGCGCGTGGCCAGGCGCTCGATCTCGCCGTCGACCTCGGTGCGCAGGTCTTCCTCACCGAAGGCGTTGTAGTGGTGCGCCAGGCCGGTGGTGGACAGCACGCCTTCCTGGTAGAGCCGGTTGCGCGTCTCCAGCGTCACCGCGCCGCGGCGGTCGTGCGTCAGGCTGGTGACCGCATCGATGGCCGGGTCGTGCAACGACGCCACCAGCGCGACGAACGGCGCCTCGGCGAGGCCGCCGTGCAGCCCGGCCAGCGTGGCCGGGGCGATCGGCGTGCCGATGCGGCGCACCTCGGTCAACTGGTTCAGCGCGTCGTAGCTGCGCTCCTCCACCTGCCCGCTCGCGTCGACGGTGTGGCTCAGCAGGCCGTCGGCCCGGTAGAAGTAGAGCGTGGCGTTGCCGTTCGGGTCGGTCTCGCGGACCATGCGGCCGGCCGCGTCGTAGCTGTACTGCGTGGCCGACGACGCCCAGATCGCGTCGATCTGCTCCGGGCTCATCTCCCAGTGCAGGCGCAGGTAGGCCTCGGGCGGCAGGCGCGCGGTCACGCGGCCCAGCGCGTCGTGGCGCGTCTGCGAGGTGCGCTGCTCCGCGGTGCCGTAGGCGCTGACGGTCAGCTCCAGCCGGCCCACTGCGTCGTAGCCGTAGACCGTGGTGACGCCGAACTCGTCGGTCGCCGAATCGAGCTGGTTGAACGCCGTGTAGGTGAAGCTGCGCACTTGGTCGGTCGGCTTGGACGCCGGACGCCACTGACTGAAGTGCAATGCCGGGTCGGCCGTGATCTCGGCGTCGTAGCGGACGATGCTCGACACGTTGCCGCGCAGGTCGTAGGTGGTTTCGGTGAGGTGCCGCTCGCCGTCGAGCACCGCCACCGCCTGGCCGCGGGCGTTGTACCAGGTGTGGACGGTCGAGGCCTTCGGGTCGCCGGCCAGCACCACCAGCAGCTGTGCCAGGCTGCCGTTGGCCCGCAGCGAGGCCTGCGTCTCGCGGGCATAGCTGACGGTCAGCGTGTTGCGGCCCAGCGCGTCGTAGCGGTATTCCACCAGGTAGCCGTCGCCGTCCAGCGTGCCGACCAGCTTGCCGTCGGCATCGTAGAGGCGGCGCGACACGCGGTCGTCGGCCGAGGCCTGCACCGCCACCTGCGACCGGTCGGGCGCATCGCCCAGGCCACCCAGGTAGCGCGGCTCGGCTCGGCGCACCGTCTGCAGCAGGCGCGATGCACCGTCGTAGGTGTATTCGGTCACCCCGCCTTCGGCATCGACCTGCACGGCCAGACGGCCGGCGGCGTCGTAGACGTTCCAGCTGGAGCGGTCGGCCGGGTCTTCGGCCAGCTGCAGCCCGGCAACGTCGATCTCGGCCGGCCGGCCCTGCGCATCCACCAGCAGCGCCACGTTCGCCTTCTGGCCGTGCGCGATGCTGCGCGTCAGGTGGTCGCCGCGGTCGTAGAGGTACTGGACCACCGTGCCGTCGGCATCGATGTCTGCCGACTTGCGGCCGGACGCGTCGTAGAGCACATAGCTGCGCACGCCCGTCGGGTCCTGCGTCATGCGCAGGCGGCCGGCGGCGTCGTAGCTGTAGGTGGTGGTGCCGAGGTCGAGTGCCCCGGCGGAGCTGTTGAACACGCCGACCAGCCGACCGGCCTTGTCGTACGTCGAGGTGGTGACCAGTCCGTTGGCCGCTTCGACGACGATGCGGCGGCCGGCATCGTCGTAGGTGGTCGCCGTGACGCGGCCGCCCCAGGCATCCAGGGCCTCGGTCATCAGGGTCAGGCGGCCCAGCCCGTCGTACACGTACTGCGACAGCACGCCGTCGTCCGGCGAGGCTGCCGACGCGCCGGAGATGGTCTGCAGCAGGTCACCCGCCTGGTTGTAGACGAAGTGCTGCACCGACGCACCGGCGAGCACGCCCACGCCGGCCGCGTCCACCTCGGCGTAGGAGGTGATGCGCGACAGCTGGCCGCGGAAGTCGTAAGCCATGTCGACGCGCTGCAGCACCGACGGGTTCTGCGCCGCAGCCCACGCGGCCAGCGTGGCCTCGGCGGGCGACACCGTGGCGCCCAGTGCGCCGGTGTCGTACAGGCCGGCGTACTGCAGCGTCGCGACGCGCAGCCCCTGGGCGTTGAAGCGGTATTCGGTGACGCGGCCCTCGGCGCTGATCGTGAAGCGCAGGCGATCGGTGGCCGAGTAGACCAGGCGAGCGGTCTGCGCGCCGCCCGGCGCACCCGCGCCGGCACCGTCCGCATCGGGCACGGTGTAGACCGTCTCCGTCAGCAGCTGGTTGAAGGCGCTGCCGAAGCTGCGAGTGATGGTGTTGCCCTGGTCGTCGCGCTGCAGCGTCTGGTTGCCTTGGGCGTCGTAGCCGAACTCGACGGTGCGGCCGTCGCCGTCGTGGACGCGCAGCACGTTGCCGGCCCCGTCGTACTCGAAGCTCATCGACGGCGCCTGGCCGTTGACGGCCGGCGCGGTCACCGCCGTCAGCTGGCGCTGTGCGTCGTACGCGAAGCGCGTCACCCGACCGGTCGCGTCGGTGACGGACGTGGTGGCAGCCGCGGTGTCGTAGCCGAAACGCGTCAGCGCGCCGGTGCCGTCGGTCAAGGTCTCGACGCGGTAGTCGCCGCCCACCTGGACGTAGGTGACGCGCAGTTCGGTGCCGTCGGTCTGCACCATCGACTGCAGCCGCGTGCTGGAGCCGTCGTAGGTGTACGTGGTCTGGTAGACGTAGCCGTCGGTGACCGAGTTGTCTTCCGGCGACAGATCGACGGTGACCTGCTGCAGGCGCTGGCTGCCGTCGTAGACGTAGTGGACGCGGGTCAGGCGCACCGGCTGGCCGTCTTCCAGCACCGTCGTCACCAGGCTCTCGAGCAGGCCGCCGGCATAGACGAACTGCGTGGTCTCGCCGCTCGCATCGGTGACCGAGCTCAAGCGACCGCCGGCATAGCCGTAGGTGACGGTGTTGCCACTGGTGTCGGAGCTGCTCAGCAGACGCCCGCTGCCGCTCGCTTCATAGCGCTCGGTGGCGCGCGTGCTGCCGTCGGTCCAGGTGTAGGTGCCGCTGCTGCCGTCGAACTGCAGCGTGTCGTGCGCGCCGTCGCCCTCGGTGCTGCGGTACAGGCCCAGTGTCGCGTCGTAGTCGTAGATCGCACTGGCACCGTCTTCGTCGGTGCGCACGAGGTGGCTGCCGGCCTGCCCGAGGCTGCCCTGCAGCAGCACCTGCTTGCGCTCGACGCCGGTGGCCCAGTTGCTGCCGCCGAAGCTGCCCTGGCTGTTGTAGGTGCGCAGCGTGCCGGCATTGACGCCGGTGCCGAGCAGGCGCTCGTCGAGGTCCTGCACGACGAGGTTGCCGTTGGCGACGTTCACGTAGGCCCGCTCGCCACTGCGCCCCTGCACCGCCGAGCCGATCACGCCACGCTGCCCCAGCGTGGCCAGCGATGACAGGCTCAGCCCCAGGCCGTTGCCGCTGACCAGACCCACACCCGCTCCGACGTTTGCAACCATCTCTCACGCTCCCGATCACTGGATTCCTGCGCAAAGACAGTTCTCTGCGTCTCGAACAAGTGATCGCGGGTTTCGGCAGCGTGTTTAGGGGTCGGGCGAAATAAAAATGATCAACGCAGGCCGGCCGCTTCGGCCAGGCTGCCACCCAGGGGCGCCGCCCGTCCGCCGAGCAGCCGGCGCGCCAGGCGCTGCAGGGCTTGCGGATCCTGCGCGTCACCGGACAGCACGGCCTGCGCATAGCGGGCGGCGAGGCCTTGCGGATCCAGGCGCAGCGCACGCTCGATCGCGGCCTCCGCCTCGTCGCGCCGGCCCTGCAGCGCCGCCAGCACGGCCAGCCCGCCATGGGTGTCGCCGAAGTTGCGGTCCAGGGCCAGCGCGTGCTCGAAGCTGCGCGCCGCGCCGGCCAGATCGCCGGCGGTCAGCTGGCACCAGGCCAGGCCGTGCCAGGTGCCGACGTGGCCGGGCATGAAGCCGACCGCCTGCTCGAACGAGGAACGCGCCGCCGCCAGGTCGCCGCCGCGCAGCTGGGCGGTGGCGCGCACCGACCACAGCCGGCCATCGCGCGGGCTGCGCGCCAGCGCAGGCTCGATGAGGCCGAGCGCGCCGGCGGCCTCGCCCTGCAGGATGGCCAGGCTGGCCAGCGTCGCGGCGAGTTCGCCGGCCTGCGCGCCGCCGCGCCGCGCCAAGTCGCTCCAGCGGCGGGCGGTCTCGGCTTGACCGGCATCGAAATACAGCAGTCCGGCGACCGCCTGGGCCTCGGGGTCGCTGTCGCGCCAAGCCTCGGGTGCTGCCTCCCAGGCCGCCAGCGCCTGCTGCGAACCGCCCTCGTGCCAATGGGCGCGCAACACCCAGGCGCGCAGGCCGGCCGGGGCATCCGCCCGCTCGACCAGCGGCTGCCAGCAGGCCAGGGCGTCGCCGAAGCGCTGCTGGCGGAACCGCGCCATGCCGAGGTTGAAGAGTGAGCCGGCGGCCAGCGGTCCGTGCTGGGCAAGGCCGAGCAGCAGATCCTCGGCCTCGCGGTAGCTGCCTTCGGCGAGCAGGACGCTGCCGGCCGTGTGCATCATCTCCGGACCTTGCCGTTGGTCGGCGGGCGCCTGTTCGATGATGCGTCGCGCTTCATCGGACGCCCCGAGGGACAGCGCGCATTGCACCGCCTCGGCGCGCAGCGGGAGATTGCGGGGATCCTGGTCGAGGAAGCGCAGGAGTTGCTGGAGAGGAGCGTGGTCGGTCATGGTGCAGAGGAGGTCAGCTCATCGAGAGCAACAGGTCGGTGGCGGATTCCATCTCGCGGCGCAGCGATTCGTCGGCGCTCATCGCACCGATCACGTCGTCGACGAGCTGCTGGAAGCCGGCGTCGTTGACAAGCGCCTGGCCGAACTCGTCGAGCAGGCGCAGCTCGATGAAGGCGCGGAACGCCTGCTGGCGACGCCTGGGGTCGTCCGGGTCGAGTGCCGCCACGCGGCGCAGGATGCGCTGCTCGAGCGTCAACGCGCCGGCCGCCGCCTGCGCCGGGCCGAGCGCCACGCCGGGCGCCACCGGCGCCGCCGGTGTGGCACGGCCTTGCTGCAGCCGCAGCAGCACCTGCGAGAGGGAGCCGAGTTTGTCGATCACGCCGGCCTCAGTGTCGCGTGTTGTTGTAGGCGGACATCGCCAGGCCCAGTTCGGGCTGTGCCTGCGGTGTCGCGCTGCCGCGGTCCGCACGCAACGATGCCAGCAGGCGCTGCATGTCGGCCTGCAGCGGCGCGTTGTCGAACGGCAGCGCCAGGCCGTCGGCCAGCTTGGCCTCGGCCGCCGGCACCTCGCCGCGGGCCAGCGCGACCAATCCGGCCCCGAAATGGAACCAGGCGCTGTCGTGCGGCAGTTGCGACAGCGGCGCCAGCGCCTGCTCCGCATGTCGCGGCGCCTTCAACGTGAGCCACAGCAGGCCCAGCTGCAGGCGCGCCGCGGCGAAGGCCGGATCCTGTTCCACGGCAATCGACAGGTGGACGACGGCATGCTCGTACTGTCGCGCCTGCGCGTATTCGGCGCCCAGCAGGTAGTGGACGCGCGGCAGCTCGTGGTGCAGGGCCACGCACTGGCGCCACAGCGCCAGCGACTGGTCAGTGCGGCCTGCGCGGCTTGCGGCCAGCGCCTGTTCGGCGAGCTGGTCGAGTTGTGCGGTCGCGGTGGAGGAAGGATCGGACATGGGCAGTGCAAGCGGTGGGGTGGCGGGGCAATCGCATCGATGGGCGCGGGCGCACTAGCTGGTGTCGTTTCGCTGCAGGCCGAGCCCGCCGACGCGCAGCCTCGCCAGCGCCCGGTGGTGGATCTGCGAGATGCGGCCCTTGCTCAGATTCTGCTCGGTGGCGATCTGCTCGAACGGCCTGAGCTGCAGGTAGTGCAGCGTGATCACCAGCCGCTCCTGCGCCGGCAACTGCTGCACCGCGTCGCGCACGCGCTGCTGCAACTGCCTGAGCTCGATCTGCTGGTAGGCATTGTCGACGGCCGGCTCGACGCCGTTCGAGTACATGCCGGTGTCCTCAAGCAGCAGGCCGAGCGCCAGCCCGATGGCCACGCCGGCCAGCCGGTCGAGCAGGTCGGCCGGACGCTGCGCCGCGGTTGCGTTCTCGCGCAGGGAGGCGGCACGCTCGCGGCGCAGCGCCTGGCGCGTCGCGATCTGGCGCTGCTTTTCGCTCAACGATTCCACGCCGTCCAGGATGGCCCCGGTGATGCGGCGCGCACCGAAGGCCTCGAAGCGCACGCCGTGGCCGGGATCGAAGCGGTCCAGCGCCTCGAGCAGCCCGACCATGCCGAACTGGAAGTAGTCGCTGAATTCCAGCTCGGCACTGAAGCGCTGCGCGAAGGCCTTGGCGGCCAGCATGCGCACCAGCTTCTCGTAGCGCCGCACCAGGGCGTCACGCAGCGCGCCGTCGGGCGCGAGGCGGTAGTGCCGCCACAGCGCCTCGTCGTCCTGCAACACGGCCGCACCGGCGTCGAGCGGAGGCTTCTCGATCAGCGCCATCGACGGCACTCTCAGGCAAAGGTGCCCATGAGCGACTTGACGACCAGGGCCCAGCCGTCGATCAGCACGAACAGCAGGATCTTGACCGGGATCGCGATGGTCGACGGCGGCACCATCATCATGCCCAGCGCCATCAGCGCGCTGGCGACGACGATGTCGATCAGCAGGAAGGGCAGGAAGATCACGAAGCCGATCTGGAACGCGGTGCGCAGCTCGGACAGCATGAAGGCAGGCACCAGGTGCACCAGCTGAACGTCATCCAGCGACTGCGGCGCCGCCGCATTGGCCAGCTCGACCATCAGCAGCACGTCGGACTCACGCGTCTGGCGCACCATGAACTCCTTCAAGGGTGCCTTGCCGCGCTCGACGGCCTGCTGCAGGTCGGCGCGGCCGGCCGCATAGGGTTGCACGGCCGCCTGGTTGATCTGCTCGATCACCGGCGACATCGAGAACAGGGTCAGGAACAGCGCAAGGCTCACGACGACGACGTTGGGCGGCGTGTCTTGCAGGCCGATCGCATGGCGCAGCATCGACAGCACGACGACGATGCGCACGAACGAGGTCATGCAGATCAGCGCCGCCGGTACCAGGCTCAGCGCGGTCAGCAGCAGGAAGACGCGCAGCGCGGACGACATCTCGTCCTTGCCGCCCAGCGTGATGGGCGCGGCGGCGATCTGCACCGGCGAGACGGCGGCCAGCGCCGGCACGGCCAACAGGCACAGCACGACGGCGCCAAGCAGCCGGCGGCGACCGAGCGGGCTCATGCCGTCTCCACCGGTGCCCGCTCAAGCACCGTCGCCGACGTCGTGGTGACGGCCAGCAGCAGCCGCTGCTGCTCGAACACCACCACCGCCAATTGCACCTGCGGATTCAGACGCAGGCTGGACTGCAGTTGCAGCGTTGCGGCCTCGGCCGCGCCGCGTGGTGCACGCCGCAGGCCCGGCCAGAAGCGGCGGGCCAGCACCAGCAGGGCGACGATCGCGACGCCGCACACCAGCAACGCGCCGACCAGACCCGGCGCCCCCGGGCTGTCGGCCTGCTCGGGCTTGAAGGGCAAGGGCGCGGCGTGGGCCGACACGCCGACGGTGGCCAGCAGCGCGCCGGCGCGGCTTCGGGCACCGGAGGTCACGGCGTGCCGCCTTGCTGCGCCGCGGCGACGACCTGCGTGACGCGCACGGCGAACTGGTCGCCCAGCACCGTCAGCTGGCCACGCGCGACCACGCGGCCTTCGACGCACAGGTCGATCGGCATGTCGACCGCACGGTCGAGCGCCAGCACCGTGCCGTCGCGCAGCGACAGCAGTTCGCCGACGCTGGCATGCGCGTGGCCGACCACGGCCGTCACCTTGGCTCGCACGTCGCCGAACAAGGCCATGCGGCCTTCGAGCACCGGTGGCTCCCCCGACGGTGCCGCCGCCAGTTCGTCGAGGTCGACCATCTGCAGGTGGCCCGGTGCGGGCCGGGCGCCCAGGGCGCCGGAGGAATCGTGGGGCATGGGGGGACTTTCAGGAGGAAGTGGAACGGGCCAGTTGGACCGCAAAGCGATCGCCACGGCGCCCGAGGTGGACTGGCAGCGCCTGGGTGGCGCATTGCAGTCGCAGCGGCTCGTGGATGGACCCGTCGAGCACGATCACGTCGCCGGGCTTCAGCCCCAACAGCTCGGACAGCGGCAGCTCGGTGTCACCGAGCGTGACCTGCGCCTGGGCCGGCAGGCCGCGCAGCGCGGCATCGCGATCCGCCCGACGCAGCGCGGGCAGGGTCGCCGAGGCCGCCTCGGCGGGCGCGTCGGACGGCCACGTCGATGCGGGCGCGCGCACCAGCAGCAGCGGCCGGCGGTGCACGCCCTCGCACAGACGCAACCGGATCCATCCGTCACCGGCCCGCGAGGCCGCGGGGACGGCCGACGTGGTCGGCGCGAGACGCGGGTCGAGCCCGTCACAGAAAGCGAGCCGCAGGGTCTCGCACGCTTCGGCCAGACTGTCGGCGGCGATCGACCCGGCGCCGGGTGCCGAGTCGGCTTGCGGCCCGAACAACAGCGCGGCGCTGCCGGCGCCGAAGCCGCACGCCTGGGCCAGCCAGGCGTGCGGTCCGAGCGCTGTCCAGGCCAGCGCATCGCAAGCCACATCGCTCGCATCCTCGTCGCGCACCGCATCGACCGCGATCAACGCGGGATCGATACCCCAGTCGCGGCACCAGACCTGCAGCGCGGCCACCACGCGTGCCTGCAGGGCACGCAGCCGGCGCTCGGGCACCAGGGTCCAGGCCCGCGGGTCCGCCGGTCCATGCAAGGTCGTGTCCACTCAGCCCCGCCCTTTCATGTCGAACAACTCCTTCAGCATGTCGTTGGCGGTGCTGACGATCTGGCTCGAGGCCTGGTAGCCGCGCTGCATCACGATGAGGTCGCTGAACTCGACGGACAGGTCGACGTTCGACAGTTCGAGCTGCCCCGCCGCCACGTCGCCGCGTCCGCCCTCGCCGGCCCGGCCCAGCCGTGCCGCCAGCGGATCGGGTGTGCTGAATTCGCTGCCGCCGGCCTGCTGCAACGAGCCGGGCACGTCGAAGCGGGCCAGCGCCAGCTGTGCGCCGTCGACCTTCTGGCCGTTGGCATACGACAGCTTCAGCACGCCCTTGTCGTCAAAGGTGGCGCCGGCCAGCGCGCCGGCCGCGAAGCCGTCCTGCTTCTCCACCGCCAGGGTCGACGCGGTGCTGGAGGCGAACGAGGTGGCCTCGGCACCAAGCTTCACGCCGACCGTCATGGCCGACGCTCCGGCCGGCGCATAGTTGAACGAGAAGCTGTCCTTGCCGGCCACTGGGTGGCCGTCGGCAAAGGACAGGCTGCCGGTGCCGACCGAGGTCGTGCCCTCCTGCACGTCGACGTTCCAGGTGGTCGTGGCCGCATTCGGCCGCTTGAACACCATCTTCAGCACGTGCTCGGCACCCGACGCATCGATCACCTTGACGCTGGCCAGCGTGAAATCGGTGATGGTGCTGGCCAGGTTGCCGTTCAGCTGGACCGAGGTGGTGGCCTTGGCCGGGTTGATGCGCAGGCCGCTGAGCGAGATCTCGCCGAGCGTGCCGGTGGCGTCGTAGCCCATCACCTTGTGACCGTTGGTGCTCGACACCAGCACCCCATCGGGCCCGAACTGGAACTGGCCGGCCCGCGTGTAGACGGGGCCGGCCCCGCTGTCGAGCATGAAGAAGCCGTCGCCGGCGATGCTGGCATCCAACGTGTTGCCGGTCTGCCGCACCTCGCCCGCCAGGTAGTTGATCGCGGTGCCCAGCGTCTGCAACCCGGTGCCCAGCTGCGAGAAGCCGCCGCCGCCCTGCGGCTGGTTCTGGTAGAACAGGTCGCCGAACTGCTGGTGTTCGCCCTTGAAGCCGGGCGTGTTCAGGTTGGTGACGTTGTTGCTGATGACGCGCAGCCCCTTCGAGAAGCCTTGCAGCCCGGTGACGCCGACGTAGAGAGAATCGAGCATGAGGATCTCCGGTGACTCAGCGCACGGCCGAGATCTGGGACAAGGTGACGTCCGGAACGACCGTGCCGCCGGACAGCTTGATGCTCAGGCGCGGCTCGCTGCCGCTCAGGTCGAGCTGCGTGACCTGGCCGCTGACGCTGCCGGACGCGAGCTGCACGTCGACGGTACGGCCGATCAAGCCGATCGACTGGCTGGCCGACTGCACCGACAGCAGCGCTTCGAGCTTGGTGTTGAGCTCACGGCTCTGCTCGAGCGAGGTGAACTGCGCCAGCTGCGACATGAACTCGGCGTTGTCCATCGGCTTCAGCGGATCCTGGTTCGTCAGCTGGCTGGTCAGGATGCGCATGAACTGCTGCAGGTTGAGTTGCGAGCTGCTGTTGCTCGTGCTGGATGCGGTGGCATCAATCGCCATGGGGAGTCCTCCTGGGAATCGTGTCGGGTGTGGGGTCGGATGAAAGGGGGTCGAACGCGATGCCGTTCCAGCGCACGCCGGTCAAGCGCATGCCGGCCGAGCGTGCCTGCGCGTCGAGGGCGGTGGCCAGCGTCCGCACTTCGGCACGATCGGCGCGCGCGTCGCGCACCCATGCGACGAGGCCGTGGGCGGTGCGTTCCAGGAACACCCTGGCGCCAGCCACGTCGGCCGTGTCGGCGGGGGCTGCATCGGTCTTGGACGATCCCGCGCTCGAGCGGGCATCGGCGGCCGGCGAGTCCGCCTGCAACGCCGCGATCGGCGCCTGGCGAAGCGCCGGAATCGGTGCCGACATCGGCAGCGACACCGGCATCGGTGGCAGGACGGCAGGCGCCGGCACCCGCGCGTCCGGTTGCAGGCGCGCGGCCAGCCAGGGCTGGGCCAGCGTCGCCGCAGTGCCGGTGCCTGCGCGAACGGCCCCTGCGCCGCCCACGGCTTCGGCGACACGCGGCAACGCGCCGTCCGCTGCTGCGAAGCGCGAGCGTGCGGCAATATCGTCATGCGCTGCGGCCACGCGCACGAACCCATCTGCCGGCGAGGGAGGTCGCGCGTCCTGCGCGCCGGCTTCCGCCGGCGGCATCGCCCCTGTTACCGCCGGCTGCGGCAAGCCTGCGTCCGGCGACGCGGGCGACGCCGCGAGCAACTCGACGAAGGCGCGTTGCAAGGCGTCGCGCCAGCCCGCCGCACGTGCACCGGAGACGGCTCGCGCGGTGCTGTCGCCCGGTGCGACGGGCGACGCGTCAATCCTGTCCATGTGGCGCTCCCGGGACGGCCACACGGGCCGCGACATGTTCATCGAGTTCACGGTATGCGGCCTGCAGCGAGGCCGTCGCCAGCGCGCCACGCACGCGGCCATGGCGTGCCTCGATCGCATCGCGCTCGGCCAGCGAACGCAACAACTGCTGCTCGAGCGTTTCGCGGTGCGCCTGCGCGCGCCGGGCCTCGGTGCAGGCCAGCGCGTGATCGGCCAGGCGATGCGCGCGGTAGCGGCCCAGGGCCAGCATTTCGCCCGGCAGCACGGCTACACCCGGCTGGAGTTGTTCGCGCAAGCGCTGATCGAGCCGGTCGAGTTCCCGCTCGATGCCGTGCTGCGCCGCCGCGGCCTGCATGGCGGCCGCGGCAGCCTCGCTGCAGGCGGCGCGCTGTTCGTCCAGTGCCCAGCCGCGCACCTGCAGCACGCGCTCCAGCACCAGGGCGGTCCGGCGCTGCGCGCTCATCGCGGCGCTCCCGCCGGCGACACCCGCTGCGACAAGGACTGCCAGGCAGCGTCCCAGCCGCAGGATTCGTCGACGCGCTGGCGCAGGAAGGTCTTCAGCTGCGCCGCCAGTTCGCTGGCGCGGTCGAGCTCGGGGTTGGAACCGGGCCGGTACAGGCCCATCTCGATCATCTCGCGGTGGCGCGCGAAGCTGGCCATCGCCGCACGCGCCTGCGCCTGGACCTGGGCCTGGGCCGGCGTGACCAGTGACGAGGACAGCCGGCTCACGCTCTGCAGCACGTCGATGGCCGGGAAGTGCCCTTCGTGGGCCAGTTCGCGCGTCAGCACGACGTGCCCGTCCAGCGTCGCGCGCAAGGTGTCGGCCACCGGCTCGTTGTGGTCGTCGCCTTCGACCAGCACGGTGTAGATGCCGGTGATCGAGCCACCGCCTTCGGCCGTGCCGGCGCGTTCGCACAGCGCGGGGATCTCAGAGAAGACGCCAGGCGTGTAGCCCCGCGCCGTCGGCGGCTGCCCCGCGGCCAGGTCCATCTCGCGGCGCGCCATCGCGAAGCGCGTCACCGAGTCCATCATCAACAGGACCTGCCGCCCCTGCGCACGAAAGTGCTCGGCCAGCGCCGTCGCGGTCAGTGCCGCGCGGGCGCGCACGACCGCCGGCTGGTCCGACGTGGCAACTACCACCACCGAACGCTGCAGCCCTTCGGCGCCCAGGTGGACGTCGATGAACTCGCGCACCTCGCGCCCGCGCTCGCCGATCAGCGCAATCACGTTCACCTCGGTGCGCATGCTGCGCGCCAGCATGCCGAGCAGGGTGCTCTTGCCGACACCGCTGCCCGCGAAGATGCCCACCCGCTGGCCGCGCCCGATCGTCAGGAAAGTGTCGATGGCGCGCACGCCGGTCTCGAGCACGCGCTCGATCGGCGGCCGCGTCAGCGGATTGAGCGCCGGCGGGCGCAACGACACCTCGGCCTCGCCAGCCCAGGCCGGCCGGCCGTCGATCGGCTGACCGAAGGCATCGACCACCCGCCCCGTCATCTGCGCCGCCACCGGCAGCACCGCGCGCGCAGGCAACGGGGTCACGCTGTCGCCCAGGCCGATGCCCGAGGCGCTGCCGAAGGGCATCAGCACCACGCGGCCGGGCTTGAGGCCGATCACCTCGGCCTCGATCGATGCCCCGGCCACGGCGCCGTCGATGCGGCAGCAATCGCCCATGCGCATCGCCGGCCCGCTGCTTTCCACCGTCGGGCCGCCCACCGACAGCACGCGGCCTTGCCAGGCCGTCAACGGATGCGAGCGGGCCACCCGCAGCAGGGCCTCTCTCATGAAGGGGCCTCGCCGGCAGTCCGGTGAACGGCCAGCAGGCCGTCGCGCAGTTGCTGCATCTGGCGATCCAGGCGCGCGTCGAGCGTGCCTTCGCGCGCCTCCAGCACGCACCCGCCGGCACGCAACACCGGGTCGGGCAGCACCTGCACGGCGCCGCCAGCCGGCCCGAGCAGGCGCTGCACCAGTTCGGCATCGCGCGGGTGCACGCGCAGCGTCAATGCCGTCATGTCGCGCGCCTCGGCCAGCGCCGCCTCGGCCATCGCGGCAACACCGGCCGCGGACACCGCGGCCGACCCGACCACGCGCAACGCGACGCCGAAGGCGAACTCGGTGGCGAACTCGACCCATTGCCGCTGCTGCTGCGCCCAGGCCTGTTCGATCTCGCCGCGCAGCCGCGCGAGGCGAACCAGTTCGGCCTCGGACTGGCGCTGCGCCGCCTCCAGCCCCTGCTGGTGACCGGCCTCGAAACCGCGCCTCTCGGCGTCCTCGCGCCAAGCCTGCAGCACCAGCGCGTCGGGCGCCGGTGCAGCGGCGGCCGGCATCGCCATGGACAGCGCCGCTGGCGCGGACGGCTCGTGCCGGCGCGCCGCAGCGCGCAGTGCCACGCGCGGCACGCCCATCGGCACGTCCTTCAGGATGTGCTTCATGCGAAGCGCCTCCACCACCGCGCCCGCGGTGGCGCTGCATGTTCTTTGACGGGCATCGCGGGCACCGAACGCAGGCGCTCGACCACACACCGGCAGGCGTGCGCCTCGAACCGCGGCGCGGCGCACCCGGTGAGGTCCGGCACGGGCAGGCCATGCGCCTGCGCCACCTGCGCCGCCCACGGCCAGTCGCGGCAGGCGAGCAGCTTGGCGACGAAGGCGGGCGGCTCGTCCCGGAGGACCGACGCGACCCGCCCGGCCGGCTGCTGCGCCAGCCAGGCCGCGTCGCCCGGCTCATCCACGCCGCCGGCGTCACGCACAGTCGCGGACAGGTCCGGCACCGCCGGCGGCGGCAACGCGTCGCGAAGCGACGGCAGCAGCGCGGGATCGCGCGGAATGCCGAGCTGCCGCAGTTCCTGCAGCAGGCCGGCCAGCCGCTTGCGCTGAGGGGGCGGCAGGTGCGACAGCACCCATTCGCGATCCGGCGCCGCCAACGCATGGACCAGCAGCGCGGCCTGCTTGCCGTCCATCACCGCTCCCCGCCGCGCAGCGGCGCGGCCTCGTTCGACAGCCAGTCCTGCACGCGCGCCAGCACTTCGTCGCGCTGGCGCACGTCCAGCACCGCCGCGGCCCGGCCGGGGCCGCTCGCGCGCAGCCGCCGCATCACCAGCACGGTCAGCAACAAGCCGCCGGCCAACAGGCCGGCCCCTGCCACCAGCGTCAGCGCCGTCGGCCGGCCGGAACCGTCCGCCCGCGGCGCGGCGATCGGCGCCACCGCGTCGTCGACCGGCGGCGCATCGGCCACCGTCGCCGACACCGGCACGGACACGGGCGCGGCCAGCAGCGCCATGGATTGCACCGAGATCACATCGCCCCGTGCCCGATCCAGCCCGACGGCAGCCGCCGCCAGTTCACGCACGCGCTCCATCTGGCCATCGTCGAGTGCGCGCCGCACCACCACCGCCACGTGCAGCCGCTTCAGCTGGCCGGCCGGCGACACCACCTGTTCCGTACGCTTGCCGGTCTGGTAGTCGGTCTCCTGGGTCGTGTAGCCGGCGGACTTGTCCGCACTGGCCGCGGCAGCATCCCGGCTCGACGTGCGCTCGCGCACGATCACGCCGGCGGCCGGCGCGTCGCCGCTGCCGCGCGCCGCGATCACCTCCTCGGTGGTGACCTTGCTCTGCACCTGTCCGAGTTCCACGTCGACGCTGACCATCGCCTCGCCGGCACCGAGCAGGCGCTCGACCACGCCGGTGGCCTTGCGCGCCAGGTAGGCCTCGGTGCCCTGTTTCAGGTCGAGCCCCGCACCGGCGGCGGGCGCTACACCCTCGTCGCCGCCGGCGGCACGCGACAGCACGACGCCGTGCTGGTCGAGCACCGCGACATCCGCCGGCTGGATATCGTTCACCGACGCCGCCACCAGCCGCTGGACGCCCAGCACCTGCTCGGGTGCCAGCGTGCGTCCGTTCTTCAGCTGCAGCGTGACCGAGGCCTTGGCCCGCGCGCCTGCCTTCTTGAACAGCCCCTGCTCCGGCAGGGCCAGGTGCACGCGCACGTTCTGCACCTCGTCGAGCGACAGGATGGTGCGCGTCAGCTCGCCTTGCAGCGCACGCTGGAAGTTGATCTTCTGCGCGAACTCAGTCATCGCGAAATCGGCGTTGTTGAAGAGCTCGAAGCCGACCGCGCCGTTCAGCGCCACCGGCGAACCCATCAGCTTCAGGCGCAGCTTGTGCACCTGCTCGTGCGGCACCAGCAGCGCATGCGTGCGCTCATCGACACGGTAGGGCTGCTTCTGCTTGTCGAGCTCGCCGGCCATCGCCGCCATGTCGCGATCGGACAGGTCGGCGAACAGCACGGCGTAGTCGGTGCGCAGCAGTGCCACGCCGAGCGCGACCATGGCGGCAACGATCGCCAGCGCACCGATCGCCAAGCCGACCCGCCCGCCGGGCCCGCGCCGCGGCGCACCGTCGCCCGCCGGTCTGCCGAGGCTGCTCCAGAAGTCTTTCCACGCTGATGTCATTCACCCACCTCAGGCCTGCATGCGCATGATTTCTTGATAGGCCTCCAGCACGTGGTTGCGCAGTTGCACCACCAGCTGGAAGGACAGGCGGGCTTCCTCGGCCCGCATCATGACTTCGTGCAAGCTCACCGCATCGCCGGCAGCCAGCGAACGCAAGCCCTGCTCCGAGGCCTTGAGCTGGCCGTCGACTGCCGCCAGTTCGCGGTTGAACCACTGCGCGAAATCGACGCCGCCGGACGCCGGCGCCGCGCCCGCATCGACGGTCCCGGCGGCGTCGAGCGCCGCCAGGTTCGAGACGGCTGCGATCGGTTCGCTCATGACTGCCTCCCGCCGATCTCGAGCGCGCGCGCCGCCAGTGCGCGCGTGACGCCCGCGGCAGCGACGTTGGCCTCGTAGGAGCGCAGCGCCGTCATCAGCGTGACCATCTGGGCCGTGTGGTCGATGCCCGGGTAGGCCACCATGCCGTGCTCGTCGGCATAGGGGTGGCCGGGCTCGTGCACCAGGCGCGGCGCAGCGGGCGTCGCCACCACCTGCGCCTGCGGCAGCGCGCCGATCGCCGCGGCGGCGCCGGCGGCATCCATCAGCCCGGCAAAGCCGGTGCCGGCCTGGGTGATGACGGTGAGCGGCTTGTACAGGCCCGCTTCGGTGCGCGCCGTGGTGTGCATGTTGGCCAGGTTGAGCGCGGTCGTGTCGACCCGCAGCTTCTCGACGGCCATGCCGGCGGCGCTGATCTGGAACGCGGCGCGGTAGTCCATCAGCGCTTGCCTCCATCCAGCGCCAGGCCCATCAACGCGTACTGCTTGTTGAGCAGGCTGACGAGCGCCTGGTAGTGCAAGGCGTCCTCGGACATCGCGCGCACCTCCTGGTCGAGCTGCACCTCGGCGTCGCCGCTGGCGACCACTTCGGCTGCACTGCCCGCGGACGCCGCCAGCGCCGCGCCGTCGGCCGACGGCGCGGCCTGCCGGGCTGCCTCGAGGTTCTCTTCGAAGCGCACGCGCCGCGGCACGTGCCCGGACGTTCCGGCCAGCGCGATGTTGCTGGCATGCACCGCCTGGCGCAGCGCGCCGGCGTTCAGCGCGGCGCCCACGAGGGCGCCGGTGGCGGGGTCGATGGCGGAAACCATGGCTGTCCTTGTCATGAGAGGTGGTTCACTGCACCACCAGTTCGGCGTGCAGCGCCCCCGCCGCCTTGACGGCGTGGAGGATGGAAATGATGTCGCGCGGCGGGGTGCGCATGCGTGTCAGCGCCTGCACCAGGTCGGCCACGGTGTTGTTGGTGGGCGCGACGTAGACACCGGCCTGCCCCTCGTCGACGGCGATGCGGCTGTTCGAGAGCGACTGGGTGCGGATGCCCTCGCCCGGGCGCACCAGCAGCGTCGGCTGGGACACGCTGTTGTCGGTGACGACCGACACCTTCAGTTCGCCGTGCGACACCGCAACGCGCGAGATGCGCACGTCGCCGCCCGCGACCACCGTGCCGGTGCGCTCGTTGACGACCACGCGGGCGCGCAGGTCGGGCGTCACGCGCACCGACTCGATCGCGGCCAGGAAACGCGGCACCTGGCGCAGGTAGGCGTCGGGCACGCGGATGTCGATGCCGGCCGCATCGTGCACCTCGGCCAGCGGGTTGCCCAGGCTGGCGTTGATCGCGTCGGCGACGCGCGCGGCGGTGGTGAAGTCGGGCTCGCTGAGCACGAAGGTCACGCTGCGCGGTGTCTCGCCGGATTCGGGGGCGGCCGCTTCGACGTGCGCACCTGCGGCAATGGTGCCGACGGTCGGGTGGTTCTTCTGCGACTGGTTGCCGTTGGCGTCGTAGCGGTAGCCGCCGACCGACACCTGGCCCTGCGCCAGCGCATACAGCCGCCCGTCGGCGCCCTTCATCGGCGCCAGCACCAGCGTGCCACCGGCCAGGCTGCGCGCGTCGCCGATCGACGTGACGGTGACGTCCAGCGTGTCGCCGCCGCGCGCGAACACCGGCAGGTTGCCGGTGACCATCACCGCGGCGACGTTGCGCGTGTTCACGTCGTCGGCCGGCAGCGCCAGGTCGAAGCGGGACAGCATGTTGGCCAGCGACTGGCGCGTCGCCTTGCTGCGCGCGCTGTCGCCGGTGCCCGCGAGCCCCGTGACCAGCCCGTAGCCGATCAGTGCGTTGTCGCGCCACCCGGACAGCCGGCCCAGGTCCTTGATGCGTACCGGCTCGTCGGCGGCGTGGGCGGCCTGGGCGGCCATGACGAGGCACGCCAGGGCGGCCCGGAGCAGGCGTCGTTGCAGGGTTCGGAAACTGAAGATGTCCATGTCAAAGCCCCAGTGCGGTCAGCAGGCGCTGCCACCAGCCAGGCTTCTGCCGCTCGCCGACGACGCCCTCGCCGACGTAGCTGATGCGGGTGTCGGCCAGGCGCCACGACAGCACGGTGTTGTTCTCCTGCAGGTCCTGCGGGCGGATGCGGCCCTCCAGGCGGATCTGCTGCCGCTCGTCGTTGATCTCGATCACCTGCTCGCCGGCCAGGCGGAGGTCGCCGTTCGGCAGCACCTCCTGCACCGACACGGTGACCTGCGCCAGCAGGTGGCCGGTGCGCTCCGTGCGGCCGCGCCCCTCCATCTCGTTGCCGACGCCGATCGTGGCCCGGTGGCGCCGCGACGTCGTGCCCACGTCCAGCGAGACCGCCGCGTTGCGATCGGCCTGCGTGTCGGCGCTGCTGGTGGCGCTGCTGGTCTCGAGGATCTGCACCGTGACGAGGTCGCCGACGCGGGACCCCTTGCGGTCGGAGGTCAGCGCCTGGAAGGTGCTTTCCTTGTAGAGGCTGTCGGTGGCCTGCGCCGCGCCGGCGGCGTTGAGTGCCGCGAGCAGCAGAACCCCGCTGCGCGCGAGGCGGCCCGGGAACGGCAGGCGGTTCATGGCTGCACCTCGACGAGCCGGTCGACGGCGAGCCGGCCCAGCACGGCGTCGGTCGCGCCGCCGGCGGGCGACACCCGCAGCAGTTCGCCCGGCCGCGCATCGGCCAGCGCCGTGCCGCGGCCCTGCAGTTGCAACGCCCCGCTGCGGTAGACCACGTCGACGACATCGCCGCGGCGCACCCCGGCCGCCGGGCCGACATCTCCGGCGCGCAGCACGCTGCCGGCCGCCAGCGGGCGCCGCGGGCGCCACGCCGCGGCGTCGAATCCCACGCCGGCGGGCAGCGCATCGGCCTCGCCGATTGCATCCACTTGCACGCGCTCCAGTTGTGCCGCCTGCAGCGGCGAGGCGGGATCGGCCGGCGCCGTCAAGCGCCACGCGCTGCGTTCGGCCTGCACCTGGAAGGCCTGCCGCCACCGGCGCGAACCGCCGGCATCGGGCTGTTCCAGCGTGACCCCCATGCGGCGACGCAGGTCGCTGTCGACCGAGCGCACGCGGCAGTCGGCACCGGGCGGCAGGCCGGCGGCCGGCGCATCGGCGGTGAGCGTGAACACCGTTTCGGGCAGCGCCCGTTGCAGGCTCGTCGCCAACGCGGCGCGCGCAACCTCGGTGCAGGACGGCTGCGCGGCCTGCGCCGCGACACACGACAGCATGGCAGGAACCATCAGGATCATGCGCATGGTTCAGCGACGCAGGTTGTTGCTCATGCCGAGCATTTCGTCGGCGGCCTGGATGACCTTGACGTTCATCTCGTAGGCACGCTGCGCGACCATCAGGTTCACCATCTCGTCGACCAGCTGCACGTTCGAGCCTTCGACGAATCCCTGTGCGAAGGTGCCGCTGCCGGCCTCGCCGGCGCGGGCGGCCATGGCTTCGCCGGACGCTTCGCTCGCACGGTAGAGCTTGTCGCCCAGCGACTCGAGGCCGGCCGGGTTGGCGAAGTTCGCGAGTTCGATGCGCCCGAGCGACACGCTGCGGCCGGTGCCGGCATCGGTGCCCGACACACTGCCGTCGGGCGCGACGGCGAGGTTCTGGATGTCGCGGCCGACGTGCACTGACGGGTGCAGCACCAGGCCTTCGGTGGTGGCGAGCAGCCCGTCCTTGTTGACGGTCAACGTCGCGCCCCGCGTGTAGGCGCTGCCACCGTCGGCGAGCTGCACCTCGATGAAGCCGTCGCCACGGATCGCCAGGTCCATCGGCGAGTCGGTGCGGCGCAGTTCGCCGGCCCCGAAGTATTTCGGCGTGCCGGCGATGGCCACGCCGACCGGCCTGGGCGCCGCGAGGCCGCCGGCAGCGGCACCCGCCTCGTGACGCATCAGGTCGTGGAAGTTCACCGAACCGCGCTTGAACCCCGGGGTGTTGACGTTCGCCAGGTTGTTGGCGATCGTCTGCACATTGGATTGCTGGGCTTCGAGCCCGGTGGCGGCGATGTAGAGCGCGTCGTTCATGGATCAAACCTCTCCGAATTTGCGAATGGCTTTCTCGATGGCTTCGTCGTAGCCCTGCAGCAGCTTTTGCATCGCCTCGAAGTGGCGCGATGTCTCGAGCAGGGCCACCATCTCCTGCGTCGACTGCACGTTCGACGCCTCGACGTAGCCGCTGCGCACGGTGGCGGCGCCGTCGGCCAGCCGGACGGCGGCCGGCACGGGCTGGCCCTCCTGCGCAATCTGGTATTGCCCGTTGCCCATCGGCTGCAGCGCCTGCGCATCGTCGAACTGCACGATGCGCAGGCGTCCCAGCGGCTCGTCGCCGGCGAAGGCCATGCCCTGCGCGTCGATGCGCAGCACGCGCCCCGGCGCCGGCGCCTTCAGGTCGCCGGCCACCAGCTGCAGCTTCGCGCCGGAGGCCGTGGCGATGTCGCCGTCAGCATCGATCTGGAAGCTGCCGCCGCGGGCGTAGCTCAATCCCGACGCCGAGCGCAGCTCGAGCCAACCGCCTTCGACGACGAGGTCGAGCGGCTTGCCGGTGGTGCGCAGCGAGCCGGGGCTCATGTCGACGCGCGATGCGCCGGCCAGCGCATCGTCCACATGAGCCGCGAAGGCGGCCTGCGGCGCGCGCACGTGCATCACCCGCTTGTAGCCCGGTGTGCTGACGTTGGCGAGGTTCTGGCCGATGCCGGCGAGGCGGGTCTGGTCGGCCTGCATGGACAGGAGGGCGGTCTCTAGCGTGTTCATGGCAGGGGGGAGCCTCAGGAAGCGGACGTGAGTGCCGGCACCGCGACGGTGCCGAAGGACTGCAGCGCTATGCTGTTGGGAACCTCGGTAAGCGCCAGCACGCGCATGTGCGGCACGGCGCGTTCGATCAGCAGGCGCAGGTGGCGCCGCAGCTCGGGTGCGCACAGCAGCACCGGCAGCAGGTTGGCGCGCATCATCTGTTCAGCATGGCTGGCCAGTCGGGCGAGCAGCTGCTCGCTGAGCCGCGGCTCCAGCGCCAGGCCGCTCGCCGTCTCGGCGCGCCGCACCTGCTGCGTCAAGGCTTGCTCGACCGCCGGGTCGAGCGTCAGCACCTGCAGCGCCGGTGCATCGCCGATCAGTTGCTGGCAGATGGCCGCGCCCAGTCGCTGGCGCACCAGTTCGGCCAGCGCCGCCGGATCCTTGTGGCTGCGGCCGGCATCGACCAAGGTCTCGACGATGGCCTCCAGATGCCGCACCGACACCTTCTCGCGCAGAAGGTGCTGCAGCACCTTCTGCACGTCACCCAGCGGCAGCACGGTCGGGACCAGTTCCTCGACCAGGCCGGGATGCGACTGCCGCAGCCGTTGCACCAGCCGCTCGGTCTCGGCGCGCGTGACGAGCTGCGACGCATGCTGGCGCAGGGCTTCGCTCAGGTGCGTCATCACCACCGTCACCGGATCGACAAGCGTGTAGCGCGCCGCGCGCGCGGCATCGCGCTGACCGTCCTCGATCCACAGCGCCGGCAGCTTGTAGGTCGGCTCGCGGGTTTCGATGCCGGGCACCAGGCGCGTGTCGCCCGACGGGTGGATCGCCAGCACCCGGTCGAGGTAAAGCTCGCCCTTGCCGATCAGCGCACCGTGCAGGTGGATCTCGTAGGCCCGCGCGCCCAGCCGGGGCGAGGGCAGCGTCGCGAGCGACGGCAGCACGAGCCCGAGGTCCTGCGCGAGCTGCTGGCGAAAGCTGGCGACGCGCTCGGCCAGCAGCAGGCCGTCCGCACGGCCGAGTGACTCGAGGGCACTGCCCAGCCGCAGCTCCAGCGGCTCGACCTTCATCGCCGCATACAGGTCGCCGGCCCGTGCGGCCTCCGGTGCTTCGTCGGCCGACTCCGGCAGCGCCGCCACGGACCGCCCGCGGGCATGCCAGGTCACCAGGCCCAGCACGCCCAGCAGGCACAGGCCGGGCCACACCGGCAGACCCGGCAGCAGCATCAGCATCAGCAGCGCCAGCATCACCAGCGCCAACGCCTTCGGATGCGAGGTGACCTGGCGGAACACCTCGGCACTCAGGTTGCTGTCGGCGGCGGACCGCGTCACGATGATGCCGGTGCCCACCGCGATGACCAGCGCCGGCACCTGGGTCACGATGCCGTCGCCGATGGTCAGCAGCGTGAAGGTCTGCAGCGCCTGGCCCCAGCTCATCTGCTGCTGCATCACGCCGATGATCAGGCCGCCGATGATGTTGATCAGCAGGATGACGATGCCGGCGATGGCATCGCCCTTGACGAACTTGCTGGCGCCGTCCATGGCGCCGTAGAAGGCGGCTTCCTTCTCCAGGGTCTTGCGGCGGCGCTGCGCCTCGGCCTGGTCGATGAAGCCCATGTTCAGGTCGGCATCGATGCTCATCTGCTGGCCGGGCATGCTGTCGAGGGTGAAGCGGGCGGCGACCTCGGAGACGCGCTGTGCGCCGCTCGTGACCACGACGTACTGCACCACCACCAGGATCAGGAAGACGATGAGCCCGATCACGTAGTTGCCGCCGACCACGAAGGAGCCCACCGCCCCGATCACGTGGCCGGCGTCGGCATCGCTCAGGATCAGGCGCGTGGCCGCCACGTTCAGCGCCAGCCGGAACAGGGTCGCGATCAGCAGCAGCGACGGAAAGGTCGAGAAGTCGACCGGTCGCGCCATGTAGAAGGTCAGCAACAGCAGCAGCAGTGCGAAGCTGACGTTGGTCAGGATCAGCAGGTCGAGCAGGCCGCTCGGGATCGGCGCGAACAGGATCGTCATCACACCGACGACCATCAGCACCAGCACGATGTCGGTGTGCCGGCCGAAGAACTGGCGCCAAGTGGTCATGCCGGGCTCCCGGCGCGTTGCGCGCACCCCGCATAGACCCAGACCAGGATGCGCGCGAGCACCGGGTACCAGGCCTCGGGCACCGGGCTGTCGATGTCCATCTGGCGGTACAGCGCTCGTGCCAGCGGCGCGTTCTGCACGATGGGAATCGCGTGGCGGGCAGCCACCTCGCGCATCTGCCGCGCCAGGCCGCCGGCACCCTTGGCCACCAGCGTCGGTGCAGCCTGCGTCCGGCGGTCGTAGCGGATGGCCACGGCCAGGCGCGTCGGATTGGTGATCAGCACATCGGCGCCGGGCAGGCGGCGCATGGCCTGCGACTGGCGCAGGCGCTCGACGCGCAGCTCGCGCAGACGCCGCTTCAGGCGCGGATCGCCTTCGCGGTTCTTGGCTTCGTCCTTGATCTCCCGCGCGCTCATGCGCATCTGGCGCGCGAATTCCCACCGGGTGTAGATCAGGTCGACCAGCGCCAGCACCAGCAGCACCAGCCACAGCTTGGCCAGCAAACCACCCATCAGGTCGGGCAGGCGCAGCAGCGAGGCCTTGGCCGGCAGCCACGACAGCGCGAGAAAGCTGCCCCACAGGGCTTGCAGGGCCCACCAGAACACCGACACCAGCAGCGCGAGCTTGATGACGCTGCGCAGCGCGAGGTACAGCGTCTTCAGCGACATCAGGCGCTTCAGGCCCGCCATCGGGTTCAGGCGCTCCAGGTCAGGCTTCAGTGGCTCGGTGGAGAACACCGGGCCGGTCTGGACGAGGTTGGCGAGAATGGCGACCACGGCCAGCGCCAGGCACAGTGGCGCCAGCAGGCCGGCGGCGGCCAGGCCGAATTCGGCCAGCAGCGTGCCCACCCGCTGCACGTCGAGCGGCAGCCATGCATGGGCGTCCCACCAGCGTTGCGGCCACCGGCTCCAGTCGCGTACCGCAGGCAAGGCCATCGCGTAGCACCACACCAGCGCGACGGCCAGCAGCGCCACCTGCGTGACGTCGGCACTGCGCGGCACCGAGCCGCGCCGGCGCGCCTGCTCGAGCTTGTGCGCGGTCGCCTCGTGGCTGCGGTCGAGGTCCTGCTCGGCCATCAGCGCAGCACTCCTTGCCAGTACGCGAAGACGTCGGCATAGCCGCGGTTCATCAGCGGCGCGAACTGCCGCGACGCGAGGGCCAGCAAGCCCAGGCCGAGTGCGATCTTCAACGGCATGCTGACGAAGAACACGTTCATCTGCGGCAGCGCCCTGGACACGACCGCGAGGCCCGCATCCAGCAGCAGCAAGGCAACGATGACCGGCGCGCCGAGGGTGACGCCCAGCGTGAACAGCAGGCCGAAGGCGCGCACGATCTCGACCAGTGGGTAGCGCATCAAGGAAGTGCCCGGCGGCACGGCCTCGATCGACCAGGCCAGCCCGCGCAGCAACGCATGGTGACCGTCCAGCCCGAAGAAGACGATCAGTGCCAGCCATTGCAGGCCCATGACCAGCGCCGAGGTTTCCGAGCGCGTTGACGGATCGTAGACGCCGCCAACGCCGAATCCCACCTGCAGGTCGACCAGCCGTGCGGCGAGTTGCACCGCAGCGAACGCGGCATGCAGTCCGAAGGCCAGGACGGCGCCGAGCAGCACCTCCGACAGCGCCGCCAACGCCAGCGCGACAGGGTCGTCGAGCCGCACCGTGGACGTGGGCCCGCCCGCGGCCAGCATCGCCGCCAGCGACAGCGTGAACAGCAGGCGCGCGCTGACCGGCGCCTTCATCAGCGTCATCAGCGGTGTCAGCATCAGCAGCACCCCGAGTCGCAGCGACAGGAATGCAGCAGCCGCGACCCAGTGCGGGTCCATCACGATCATGTCGCTTCGCTCAGAGGTAGTGAGGAATGTTGGAGATCAGTCGCGTGGCGTACTCGGCCAGGCGGCGCAGCATCCAGGGACCGGCCACCACCAGCACGACGACCGCACCGATCATCTTGGGGATGAAGGTCAGCGACATCTCCTGGATCTGCGTGACGACCTGCAGGACGCTGACCAGAACCCCGATCAGCAGGGTGCACAACAGCAGGGGTGCTGAGATCAACAAGGCGTTGATCAGCAGCTCGCCAAACAGCTTGGCGGCTACATCGGATGTCACGAACGGCTCCCTCGAAGATACGGACGAACAAGATCTGGCGGCTGCTCTGTGGCAGGCCTCATTGCGGCGCGCCCCAACGCGCCGGCCGATCCGTCATCCTTCGTGGGAGTGCGGTCTCGGTGAATGAATTACACCGGATTTGTCGATGTGTGACAAGGCGTTCGCGGCGCTGCAACACCCCGAATCTTGGGGAAGCGCAACCGGTGCAAGCCGTGGTATCGCGCGAGAGATCCGCGGCGTGCGAAGCATGCAGACAAGCTATCGCGGATTTCCGGAGGTGGTTTACCGTATCCGCTATGGAAGTGCTCGGCCAGCGCCTCCCGGCCGACCTCGATGGCCGTCTTGCTCGTGATGGTGACCTCCCTGATCGCGTCCAGGGCGAAAGAGGACGAGCAGGCGGAAGGTACCAGGCAACTCGTTCTCGGCATCTTTGATGAGCGGCGGCACACGCTGAGCGATGTAGGCGATTCCCTGCGGCACCACCAGGCCATAGGGTCTGACGGTCGGGCCACCGCTTCGCAAATTGCCTCGGCATCCGCCGCGTCGTTTTTCTTGCTCTTAACGTACGGCTTGACGAACTGAGGCGCCATCAGCCCGAACCGTGTGGCCCAGCGCTGGCTGTCGTGGTCAAGTCTTTTCGGACAGTCAATGAGTTGGTTGGGTTGAATCTCAGTGGGTGAGTTCGGCGTGTCGCTCATGCTCAACAGGCGAGCGATAGCCGAGTGTGGAATGGAGCCTGACGGAGTTGTAGAAGCAGGCGATGTGGTCGGCGACATCGATCATTGCTTCGGTGTGATTGGCGTAGTCGCGCTGCCACACGCGTTCCATCTTCAGGTTCAGGAAGAAGAGTTCCATCACGGCGTTGTCCCAGCAGTTGCCCTTGCGGCTCACGCTGGCAATCAGGTTGTTGCTCTTGATCAAGGCAGCACGCTTGTTGCTGGCGTATTGGCCGCCGCGATCGGAAGCTCGACCGATCTCTTGGCTACCTCCGAAGTCCTGCAGCGTCGCCATCGAGGCGGCAAGCGGACGGTCGGTAGCCCAAGCGACAGACAGCAACCGCTGCACAGCTGCCGCGCGTACCTGCCAGCGGCTGGCCGCGGCAAGTCCGGCTGACCTCGCTCTCAGCTCTTGCTTGTACAGTCGGAGTGAAGCAAAAGCTGGCCGCGAATAAATCGCGTTAACTCTGTCCAAACGGCCAGAACATGTGCAAAGGCACATATCAGTCCGCTGCGCGAAGTGAAGCGGTGGTGCGCCCGGCTGGGATCGAACCAGCAACCCCTGCCTTCGGAGGGCAGTACTCTATCCATTGAGCTACGGGCGCGAAGTGCGCGATTCTACAGTGGTCGCCGACAGCCCCGGGTGAGCCCGATGGCGCGTGCAAGGGCGACCTCTATAATCCCGCGGTTTTGCCAGCACCGGCAGCCAACGGATACGCCTCGAGGAACTCCATGAGCGATGCCCACAGCACCCCCGAACACGACGCCCCGCACGAGGGTCCGATCAAGACGCCCAAGCAGTTGATCCTCGCGGTGTTCTTCGCGTTCGTGATCCCGATCCTCGCCATCATCCTGCTCGTCAGCTATGTCGAGGCCGACCACCAACCCGCCGCCGGCAGCGATGGCCTGAAGGCCGAGGCCGTTGCCAAGCGCATCCAGCCGATCGCCGCCTACGAGGTCAAGGACCTGTCCGACCCCGCGTCGCTGAAGACCGGCGAACAGGTCTTCGCCGCCCAGTGCACCGCCTGCCACACCGCCGGCGTCGCAGGCGCTCCGAAGTTCGGCGACAGCGCCGCCTGGGGCCCGCGCATCCCGCAGGGCTACGAGGTGCTGCTGACGCACGCGCTGAAGGGCAAGGGCGCGATGGGCCCGCAAGGCGGCGGCGATTTCAGCGATGTCGAGATCGGCCGCGCCGTCGTCTTCATGGCCAACAAGGGCGGCGCCAAGTTCGCGGAACCCGCAGCGGCACCGGCTTCCGCTGCCGCCTCCGCGGCCACGGCCGAGGCCGCGCCGGCCGCCTCTGCTGCGGCCCCTGCCGCCTCGGCGGCATCCGCCGCAAAGTAAACCGGGCGCTCGCCCACCCGTCGAAGCCGGCCTCGCGCCGGCTTCGTCATTCCAGGCGTTGCGGACTCAGGCAGACACCGAAGCGCTGCAGCAGCGCCGCATGGCCGATCGCCTGCGGCGCCCACCAGCCGCGCTCGACGGCATCGGCCGCCGCTTCCATGTCCAGCGTGTGCACGATGCCCAGGCCCAGGTCGGTGCCGAGGTACAACCGCCCCGCTTCATCGAGCCAGGCCGTGTCCATGCGCGCCGCGCGGCCGGTGTGCGATTCGAGCTGCGGCGCGGCATCGGCCTGTGCCGCCAGCCGCCACACCCACGGCGCCGCTTCCAGCTCGACGAACACCTGCTGCGGCCCGTTCTGGAAGAACCAGCGGCCGCGCGCATCGCTTTCGTAGTTGCGACCGATGAACTCGCGCAGCTTGTCGTGCCGGATCACGCTGCCCTTGACCTGCGGGAACGCGCCCGCCGCCTGCACGCGGTCGTCGCGCATGTACCACTCGCCGCGCGCGTCGAGCGCGAGCCAGCCGACGCAGGCCGGCACGTTGGGCCACTTCTTCAGCGCGGCCTTGACCATCTCGTCCATCGCGGCTCCTTTAGGGTGGGTCAGCCGGCCACGTGGGGCGCGAGCCAGCCCATGACCTGCTCCGGCAATGTCATCACATGCCCCGGCCACGCCCCCGCCGGGAATCCCACGTGCCCGCCATGATGCGGCTGCCACAGCGTGACGAACGGGCCGACATCGGCCTGCCGCGGCAGGCTGTGCGCCGGCACGAACGGGTCGTTGCGCGCGTTCAGCACCAGCGCCGGCACGCGGATGCGGTGCAGGTGCGGCTTGGCCGACCCGCGCTTCCAGTAGTCGTCGGTGTCGCGAAAGCCGTGCAGCGGCGCGGTGAACACGTTGTCGAACGCGTACAGGTCACGCGCCGCGCGCAGCCGCTCGCGATCGAACAGGCCCGGGTGCTGCTCCCACTTGCGCAGCGCCTTCGGGATCATCGTGCGCAGGAACATGCGCGTATAGACATGCCGGTTGAAACCGCGCCCGATCGCCTGCCCGCCGGCCGCCAGGTCGATCGGCGACGAGATCGCGCAGACCCCGCGCACGACGGCCGAGGCCGTCTCGCCCGCCTCTTCGGCCCAGCGCAGCAGCGCATTGCCGCCGAGCGACACGCCGACCGCGACGATCGGCCCGGCGTGCCGGGACCGCAGCGTTCGCAGCACCCAGCCGATCTCCTCGAAGTCGCCGGAGTGGTAGGCCCGCGGCGCAAGGTTGATCTCGCCCGAGCAGCCGCGGAAGTGCGGCACCGCGTAACGCCAGCCGCGCTCGCGCGCCCAGTGCGCGAAGGCCTGCGCGTAATGGCTCGCGGACGAACCTTCGAGGCCGTGGAACAGCACCAGCATCGGCGCCTCGCCCGACTCGACCCCGACCTGGAAATCCACGTCGATGAAGTCGCCGTCGGGCGCGGTCCAGCGCTCGCGCCGATAGACCGGCGCCGGCCCGTGGTAGCGCTTCGAGTACAGCGCCGGCCAGATCGTCTGCAGGTTGCCGCCGACGGCACCGCGGCCGCCGAGCCAGCGCGGGGATGGGAAATCCATCAGCGTCGCCTCAGTGCAGGACTGCCGGCGTCTCGCCGACCTCCTGCACCTCGCCGGCCGACCCCGGGCTCGCATGGTGCGCGACCATGCGCCAGCCGAGTGCCGTCTTCACGTACACGTTGGTCGCGACGACCCAGGCCGCCTGCGGGCCTTCGTTGGTCATCACCTGCACCCGCTCGAGCACGCTGTGCACGGCCGTCGATTCGCTCTCGAGCCGGCGCACCTTCTCGGGGTGCGCATCGATCGTGCCGTTCGAGAACATCGATTCGAACGCGGCACGGATCGCCATCGGCCCGACCACCCGCGGCCCGCCCGGGTGCACGCAGGTGATGTCGTCGTCGTCGGACCAGACCGCCATCAGCTTCTCGATGTCGCCGCGCTGCAGCGCCTCGTAGAACTGCTGCTCGGTGTCATCGGGCGAGGACAGCAGCGCGGCAGCGGGCGGTTTGGGACGGGCCATGTCGACAGGGTTCCTTATCGGAAGACAACGGTCTTCTGACCGTTCAGCAGCACACGGTGCTCGACGTGCCAGCGCACCGCGCGCGCCAGCACCATGCACTCGACATCGCGGCCGACCGCGGTGAAGTCCTGCGCGCTCAGCGAATGGTCGACGCGGGCCACGTCCTGCTCGATGATCGGCCCCTCGTCGAGGTCGGCGGTCACGTAGTGCGCGGTCGCGCCGATCAGCTTGACGCCGCGGTCGTGCGCCTGGAAGTACGGCTTCGCGCCCTTGAAGCTCGGCAGGAAGCTGTGGTGGATGTTGATCGCCCGGCCCTTCATGAAGCCGCAGAAATCGGCGCTCAGGATCTGCATGTAGCGCGCCAGCACCGTCAGGTCGACGCGCTCGCGCTCGATCAGCGCCTCGACCTGCTGCTCTTGCGCACGCTTGGCCTCGGGCGTGCTGCCGGCCGGCAGCGGCAGGTGGTGGAACGGGATCGCGTAGCGCTCGGCGAGGCCGGCGAAATCGGGGTGGTTCGAGACGATGGCCGCGATGTCGACGCTCAGTTGCTGCGAATGCCTGCGGTACAGCAGGTCGTTCAGGCAGTGGCCGTGCTGGCTCACCATCAGCAGCAGGCGCGGGCGGCGCGACAGGTCGTGGAAGGTCGCGTCCATGCCGTACTGCTCGCGCACGCTGGTGAACAGCCGCTCGAGCGTGGCGCCGTCGGCCAGGTGGGCCGGCGCCTCGAAGTGCACGCGCATGAAGAACAGGCCGGTCGCCGACGCTTCGCCGATGTCGCCGAACTGCTGCGAATCCAGGATGTTGCAGCCGGCCTGGTACAGCAGGCCCGACACGGTGTAGACGATGCCCTTCGTGTCACGGCACGACAGGGTGAGGACGAATTCACGGACAGGCTGCATGGGCGCAGATTGTACGGACGGGGTGGACCCCGGGTAGCGCACGGGCACGCCGTACCAGCACGCCGCACGGGGTGCCGCATAGAATCGCCGCCACGTGAACCTCGTCACGCCCTGTCGTGACCCCCAGCACCATGGCCGTTGCACCCGCTGAGTGGAGTGATCGAAGCAAGGAGCTGTCGGCGCTGCTGGCCCGCAGCGGGCTCGGCGACCGCCAGGCCTTCGCGGCGCTGTACGAGCGCACCAGCGCGCATCTGTTCGCCGTCGTGCTGCGTATCAATCGAGACCGGGCACAGGCGGAAGACGTGCTGCAGGAGGTGTATGTCAACGTCTGGCGTGCCGCGCAGAGCTTCGATGCGGCGCAGAGCCAGCCGCTGACCTGGCTGACCAGCGTGGCACGCAACCGCGCGATCGACAGCCTGCGCCGCAAGCAGACCGAGCCGCAAACGCAGCCCGCGCCAATCAACGACGACGAGGACAAGGACGTGTACGACGATGTGGCTGACGACGCGCCGACGCCGCTCGAGATGCTGAGCCGGGCCTCGGATGCCCGCGCGCTCGCGCAGTGCATGGAGGGCTTGAGCGCGCCGCAGCGGCAGAGCGTGGCGCTCGCGTTCTACGACGGCCTGAGCCATGCCGAAGTCGCCGACCAGATGCGCCAGCCGCTCGGCACCGTCAAGTCGTGGGTGCGGCGCGCGCTGCTCTCGCTCAAGTCCTGTCTCGACAGCGCCGTGCTGCGCGACGGCCGCGCGCGGGGTGCCTGATGGACTACAGCCGGCCTGAACGGGCCGATCGCCTCGGCGCCGAATACGTCGCCGGCACGCTGCGCGGCCCGGCGCGGCGGCGTTTCGAATCCCTGCTGCCCGGCCACCCGGCGTTGCGCGGCGCGGTGCAGCGCTGGCAGGAACGGCTGATGCCGCTGACCGTCACGCTCGCGCCGGTGACGCCGCCGGCGCGGGTGTGGCGGCGCATCGAGGCGCGCCTCGGGCTGCGGCCCGCCGAGGCGCCGTCGCAGGCCTGGTGGGCGCGCCTCGCGTTCTGGCGCGTGCTGAGCGGTGTCGCCACCGCCGCCACGCTGGCGCTGGCGTTCATCGTCGCGAGCCCGCCGCCGGCCCAGGCGCCGATCGTCGTCGTGCTGTCGGCCGCCGCACCGGCCGACCAGCCGAATGCGGTGACGCCGGCCCGCTTCGTCGCCAGCATCAGCGCCGATGGCCGCGCGATGGTGACGCGGCCGCTGACGCCTGTCAGCGTGCAGGCCGACCGCTCGCTCGAACTGTGGGCGCTGCCGCCGAGCGGCGCGCCGCGCTCGCTGGGCGTGATCTCGGCCAGCGGGTCGACGGTGGTGCGCCGCGGCCAGGTGCTGCAGGGCACCGCGGCGCTGGCCGTCACGCTGGAGCCGCCGGGCGGGTCGCCGTCGGGCGCGCCCACGGGCCCGGTGCTCTACGTCGGCAAGCTGAGTTCGTAGCCGGCGGGCAGCGCCACGCTGAAGGTCGAGCCCACGCCCGGCGCGCTCTCGACCTCGATGCGCCCGCCCATCAGCACGGTCAGCGCGCGCGTGATCGCGAGGCCGATGCCGGTGCCCTGGATGCCGCTGCGCTGCTGCGCGAGCCGGTTGAACGGCTCGAACAGCTGCGGCAAATCCTTGGCCGCGATGCCGACACCGTCGTCGATCACCTGCAGCAGCACCTCGCCGTCGCGGGGTTCGGCGCGCACCCGCACCGAGCCGCCGGCGCGGTTGTACTTGACCGCGTTGCTCAGCAGGTTCAGCACCACCTGGCGCAGCCGCGTCGGGTCGGCACGCACCTGCAGGGCCTGCGCACCCTCGATCGGCAGCAGCGTGACACCGGCCTCGCCGGCTTGCGGCGCCAGCATGTCGAGGCATTCGCCGAGCAGCGGTCCGAGCGCGACGTTCGCCGATTCGACCGAGAGCTGGCCCGCCTCGATGCGCGTGTGGTCGAGCAGGTCGCCGATCATGCGCAGCAGGTGCTCGCCCGATTCGCGGATCAGCCCGACGCGCCGGCGCTGCGCGACGCTGAGCGGCTCCTCGTCGAGCTCGAGCAGCTGCGCAAAACCGAGCACCGCGTTCAGGGGCGTGCGCAGCTCGTGGCTCATGCGCGACAGGAACTCGGTCTTCGCGCGGTTCGCCGCATCGGCCGTCACGGCGGCGGCGCGCGCCTTCTCGAGCTCGCGGTATTCGGTGACGTCTTCCAGGTAGCCGTGCCACAGGATCGAGCCGTCGGCGGCGCGCCGCGGCGACGACACCGCCTGCATCCAACGCAGGCTGCCGTCGGGGTGGTGGTAGCGGTACTCGGTGCGCTGCGTCGCCTTGCTGCGCGCCCAGTTCGACACCGCGGCCAGCAGCTCCTCGCGGTCGCTGCGCGCGATGCGGCGGAACATCTCCATCGCATCGCCCATCAGCTGCTGCGGCGTCAGCCCGAGCACGTCGAGGCAGCGGTCGCTGACGAACGGGATCTCGGCGCGCCCATCGGGCCACAGCCGGTACTGGTACAGCACGCCGGGCACGTGCCGCATGATCTGCTGCAGCCGCTCGTCGCGCTCGGCGGCCTCGCCCTGCGCCTGGCGGCGCAGCGTCACGTCGCTCAGCGTGCCGACCATGCGGCGCGGCCGGCCGTCGGGCCACCATTCGACGATGCGCCCGCGCTCGGACAGCCAGCGCCAGCTGCCGTCCTTGTGGCGCGCGCGGTACTCGCTCTCGTAGGCCGAGATCTCGCCGCGCGCATGGCGCAGGTAGGCCGCGTGGTTCAGCGGCCGGTCGTCGGGGTGGATCACGGCGTCCCAGCCGGCCTGGTTCGGCGGCATCTCGCCGACCGCATAGCCGAGCAGCGCGACGCTGCCGTCCATGCCGCTGAGCACGTCGCCCTCCATGTCCCAGGCCCACACCGAGGTGCCGGCGCCGACCAGCGCCTCGCGCATCAACCGGTCCTGCTGAAGCTCGGCGGCCATCGCGGTGCTGCTGTGTGGCCGTGCGTCAGGCGAGACGCAGGCGGTCGGCGAGCGCGGCTTCGACCCGCTGCGCGCTGACTCCCGTCAGGCAGCGGGTGTGGCCGAAGCGGCAGGTGCGGTCGAAGCAGGGCGCGCAGTCGAGCTGCAGCTCTTCCTTCAGCCAGATCACCTGCGCGCGCGGGTTCAGCGGCGGCGTGTGCTCCGGGCTGGTCGAGCCGAACACGGCGACCTGCGGGACGCCGAACGCCGCCGCGACGTGCATCAGCCCGGAATCGTTGCTGACGACGCCGCGGGCGCCGGCGATCAGCGCCATCGCGTCGATCAGCGTGGTCTTGCCAGCGAGCACACGGCAGGCGCCGGGCGCGGCGGCGGCGATCTCGTCGCACAGCGCGACCTCCTTGCCTGAGCCGAGCAGCACGATCGGCAGGCCGTGGGCGGTGTGCAGCGAGCGCGCGAGCTCGGCGTAGTGCGAGGCGGGCCAGCACTTGGCCGGGCCGTACTCGGCGCCCGGCGCGAAGGCCCAGTACTGCTGTGGGGCGAGGTCGGCTGCGGTGGTCACGCGTTCGAGCGTCGCCGCGTCGAACTGCAGCCGCGGCCGTTCCGTCTCGACGGTGCCCCCGGCCAGCGCGCTGTAGAACGCCACCATCGGCGGGCGCCCGCCCGGGTTCGGCAGCCGCTTGTTCAGCAGCAGCGGCCGGCCTTCGCCCTGGTAGCCGATGCGCTGCGGGATGCCGGCGAAGAACGGGATCAGCGCCGACTTGATCGAGTTCGGCAGCACATAGGCGGTGTCGAAGCGGCCGCGCAACGTGGCCGCGACGCGGCGCCGCGCCGACCAGTCGAGCCGGCCGTGCGCGAACGGCAACTCGATCACCTCACGCACGCCGGCCATCGCCCTGTACACCGGCGCGACCCACGGCAGCGCGGCCACCGTCAGCTCATCGCCGCGCGCGGCCAGCCGGCCGACCAGCGGCTGCGACATCACCGCGTCGCCGATCCACTGCGGGGCGATCAGCAAGGCGCGGTTCATGCCGTCCGGTCAGTGGCTGTGAAGTTTCTCGCCGGCCTTCAGGCGGTAGACCGTGCCGCAGTACGGGCACTTGCCTTCGCCGGTCGTCGCGACGTCGATGAACACCTTCGGGTGGGTGCTCCACAGCGTCATCTTCGGGTTCGGGCAGAACACCACGCCGGGGCCCTGCACGTCGTGCGCGGTCACTTCAACCACTTCCTGCTGTTTGCTGCTCATGGGGTCCTCAGACGGCGGTCAGCCATTCGGCGTATTTGGGATTGCGGCCGTTCACGATGTCGAAGAACGCGCTCTGGATCTTCTCGGTGATCGGCCCGCGCGAGCCGCTGCCGAGTTCGATGCGGTCGAGCTCGCGGATCGGCGTGACCTCGGCGGCGGTGCCGGTGAAGAAGGCCTCGTCGCTGATGTAGACCTCGTCGCGGGTGATGCGCTTCTCGACCAGCTTCAGGCCGAGGTCGTTGCAGATCGCGAAGATCGTGTTGCGGGTGATGCCGTTCAGCGCACCGGCCGACAGGTCGGGCGTGTAGACCACGCCGTTCTTGATCACGAAGATGTTCTCGCCGGCGCCTTCGCTGACGAAGCCGGAGGCATCGAGCAGCAGCGCCTCGTCGTAGCCGTCCTCGGTGGCTTCCATGTTGGCGAGGATCGAGTTCGTGTAGTTGCTGACCGCCTTGGCCTGCGTCATCGTGATGTTGACGTGGTGGCGGGTGTAGCTGCTGGTCTTCACGCGGATGCCGCGCCGCAGGCCTTCCTCGCCCAGGTAGGCGCCCCAGGACCAGGCGGCGACCATCAGGTGGATCGTGTTGCCCTTGGGGCTCACGCCCAGCTTCTCGGAGCCGATCCAGGTCAGCGGGCGCAGGTAGCAGCTCTCGAGCTGGTTCTCGCGCACCACGGTGCGTTGCGCGTCCATCACCTCCTGCTGCGAGAACGGGATCTTCATGCGCAGGATCTTCGCGCTGTTGAACAGACGCTCGGTGTGCTCGCGCAGCCGGAAGATCGCCGTGCCGTTCGCCGTCTTGTAGGCGCGCACGCCCTCGAAGGCACCGCACCCGTAGTGCAGCGTGTGGCTGAGCACGTGGATCTTGGCGTCGCGCCAGTCCACCAGCTGCCCGTCCATCCAGATTTTTCCGTCGCGATCGGCCATCGACATGGCAGGCTCCTGTGTGGGGAAATGAGGCTGAGCCGGCGATTTTACGGATGCGGGGGCTCGACCGTGTCGGCCGGCCTCACCAACGTCCATTTCGCGAGCTTGCCGCCCTTGAATTCGAGCGTGACCTCGCTGCCGCCGTCGTCGGCCCAGGCCCAGGTGTCGCCGTCGGGATCGATCCTGCGACCGAGGCTGCGCGTCATCGTGACCACCTGCATCATCGTCAGGCCGGCGCTCAGCTTCGAGTTCAGCATCACGGTGCTGCCGACGTGGCCGACCGGCGCTTCGCCGGCGTTCTTCATCACGCGCAGCGCGCGGCTGAACTGGATCAGCAGCCAGAACACGATCACCGACACGGCCATCACGACGCCCTGCCAGCCATAGGCCTTCCACCCTGCCGCCACCGCGATCACCGCGAGGCCCCACCCGACGATTGGATTCATGCGCGCGATGTTACGGGGCGGATCGGGGCGCCGGCCTGTGCAGTTTCCACAACGAAGCCGGTTCGCAGCGCGCCGGCCCAGTCCTGCCTGCCATGTCGATCGGCCAGCCGCGCGGCCGGTTCGGCGTCGTAGGGCACGGCGCGCCACTCGACCTGCCAGCCCGCCGGGCGGCGCGTCAACAGCGCGTAGCGGGCGTGCGGCGTGCCGTTCTCGACGACGTGCGGATGCGGGTGCGCATCGTCATAGGCCTGCAGGCCGACGCTGCCGGGGTTGACGACGAGACGGCCGTCGGCGAGCCGCAGCCCGCGCGGCACGTGGGTGTGACCGCACAGGATCACGCCGTGCGGCACGCCTTGCTGGGCGCTGCCGGCGCGGGCCGTCGCCTCGGCCAGCGTGGCGGGGCGCATGCCGCCGGGGGCCACCGATTCGAGGAAGTAGACGAGGTCGTTGTCGGGCGTGCCGTGGCAGCAGAACAGCTCGTCGCTCAGCTGCAGCGTGGCCGGCAGCGCGGCGAGCCAGGCCCGGTGCTGCGGCAGCAGCCGTTCGGCGGCGAACGCATCCGAGGCGCCCATCGCCGCGATGTCCGGCGCCAGCGCCTGGCGCTCATGGTTGCCGCGGATCGTCGGCAGGCCGAGCGCCATCAGCCGTTCGGCGGTCTCGGTGATCCACAACGGGCCGGACAGGATGTCGCCGAGGTTGACCGTCAGGTCGGCGCCGGTGGTGGCGATGTCGGCCAGCACCGCGTCGAGCGCGTGCAGGTTGCCGTGGATGTCGGAGAGGGCGGCCAGTCGCATGCCGCCATTGGACTACGGAACCGGTCAGGAACGGCGGTGGATCCGGATCGCCTGCGCCTTGCCGGCCTGTGCCGCCGCCGCGGCCTTCGCGGGCACGTCGCAGCCGTCGCAGCCGCAGCCGACCGGCACCTGCGCGGCCCGCTGCAGCCGTTGCGCGATCGGTGCCGGCCACGCCGGCCAGCGCGCGAGGCGCCCGGCCACCGTGCGGCGCAGCGCCGCCGGCATCAGCGCGTTGACCGCGTAGCCGAAGCAGACGAGGACGATCAATCCGACGATCAGGTCTTGCATGGCGGACCTCTCAGTTCAAGCGCCGAGCCAGAGGGTGACGCGGTAGGTGATGAAGGATGCGATGTAGGCGAGCGCGAACAGGTAGCCCGCCATGATCAGCGGGTAGCGCCACGAATTGGTCTCGCGGCGCACCACCGCGAGCGTCGACATGCACTGCGGCGCGAACACGTACCAGGCGAGCAGCGAGTAGGCGGTCGCGATCGACCAGCTCTGCGCGATCACCGGCGCGAGCGAATCGGCCACCTCGCCGGCCGCCGACATCGCGTACACCGTGCCGAGCGCGCCGACCGCCACTTCGCGTGCGGCCAGCCCCGGCACCAGCGCGATCGAGATCTGCCAGTTGAAGCCGATCGGCGCGAAGATCACTTCGAGCGCCCGGCCCAGGTAGCCCGCCAGGCTGTACTGGATGGCCGGGCCGGTGGCGCCATCCGGCGGCCCGGGGAAGCTGGACAGGAACCACAGCACCACCGTCAGCGCGAAGATGATCCCGCCGACGCGGCGCAGGAAGATGCGCGCCCGCTCCCACAGCCCGATCGCGAGGTTGCGGACGTTCGGCAGACGGTACGGCGGCAGCTCCAGCATCAGCGGCTGGTAGCTGCTCTTCATCCACGAGCGCTTCAGCACCCAGGCCACCGCCATCGCCGACACGACGCCGGCCACGTACAGCACGAACAGCGTCACGCCCTGCAGGTTGAACCAGCCGATGCTGCGCTTCGGCACGAAGGCGCCGATCAGCAGCGCGTAGACCGGCAGCCGCGCCGAGCAGGTCATCAGCGGCGCGACCATGATGGTGGCAAGCCGGTCGCGCCAGTTCGGGATGGTGCGCGTGGCCATGATGCCGGGGATCGCGCAGGCAAAGCTCGACAGCAGCGGGATGAAGGCGCGGCCCGACAGCCCGACCTTGCCCATCACGGTGTCGAGCAGGAAGGCGGCGCGCGGCAGGTAGCCCGAATCCTCGAGCACCAGGATGAACAGGAACAGGATCAGGATCTGCGGCAGGAACACCAGCACGCTGCCGGCCCCGGCGATCACGCCGTCGACCAGCAGGCTGCGCAGCGCACCCTCGGCCATGTGGGCGTTCAGGAACTCGCCGGCCGCGGCCATGCCGTCCTTGATGGCGTCCATCGGCACGTTGGCCCATGAGAACACCGCCTGGAACATCAGGAACAGCAGCCCCGCCAGCAGCACCAGGCCCCACACCGGGTGCATCACGACCGCGTCGATGCGGTGGTTGAAGCGCTTGAACTGCATCGCGCCGGGCACCGCGACCGCCAGGATGCGGCGCACCTCGCGCTGCAGCTCGGGCAGCGTCGGCGTGTCGGCGACGGCCGGCGGCGTCAGCCATTCGGCCTGTTTCTCGAGCTGGGCCAGCAGCGCCTCGTGCCCGCGGCTCTGCACCGCGACCGTCTCGACCACCGGCACGCCGAGCTCGGCCGACAGCTTGGCGACGTCGATCTGCAGGCCGCGCGCGCGGGCGACGTCGGCCATGTTCAGCGACACAATCATCGGCCGGCCAAGGCGGCGCAGCTCGAGCACCAGGCGCAGATTCATCGGCAGGTTGGTGGCGTCGACCACCGCGACCAGCGCATCGGGCGCGGCCTCGCCGGCGCGCAGGCCCATCACCATCTCGCGGGTGATCTCTTCATCGGGCGTGGCCGGCGTCAGGCTGTAGGCGCCGGGCAGGTCGATCACCGACACCGTGCGGCCGTTGCGCAGCGTCGCGCTGCCGACCTTGCGCTCGACGGTGACGCCGGCGTAGTTCGCGACCTTCTGGCGCGCGCCGGTCAGCAGGTTGAAGAGGGCCGTCTTGCCGCAGTTCGGGTTGCCGACCAGGGCAATCCGAAGGGCCTGGAGAGCTTCGGTACTCATGACGGCAGCCCTTCGAGCTGGACCTCGACGCACTGCGCCTCGATCTTGCGCAGCGCAAAGAAGGTCTCGCCGATCTGCACCGCGAGCGGCTCGCGCCCGCCCGGGCCGCGGCGCAGCAGCTGCACCGGCTCGCCGGGCAGGAAACCCAGCTCGCTCAGGCGGTGCAGCATCTGCGGATCGGGCGAGCCCTCGGCGCGCAAGCCGATGACGGTGCCGCGGGCACCGGCGGGCAGGTCGGAAAGACGGGGAGCGGTCATACGGGCGGGAGCAATCACGGCAGGGCGAAAGCCGCCCGATGCAAATGATAATAGCTCTTGTTTGGCCGCACGACCGCAGGGGCGCTCCCACCCCTGGCGTGTCACGGTGTGACGCTTTGCGCGATGTCAGCTCGGCTCAGCTCAGCGTGCGCAGCAGGTCGATCGCCTCCTCGATGCGCTCGACCGGGTGGATGGTCAGCCCCTCGATGGCCTTCTTCGGCGCATTCGCCTTCGGCACGACGGCGACGCTGAAACCCAGCTTGGCGGCCTCTTTCAGGCGTTCCTGGCCGCGTGGCGCGGGCCGCACTTCGCCGGCCAGACCGACCTCGCCGAACGCGATGAAGCCGCGCGGCAGCGGCCGCCCGCGCAGGCTGCTCTGGATCGCGAGCATCACCGCCAGATCGGCGGCCGGCTCGCTGATGCGCACGCCGCCGACGGCGTTGACGAACACGTCCTGGTCGAGGCACGCGATGCCGGCATGGCGGTGCAGCACCGCCAGCATCATCGCGAGGCGGTCGCGGTCGAGGCCGACGCTCAGGCGCCGCGGGCTCGGGCCGCCGGAGTCGACCAGCGCCTGGATCTCGACCAGCAGCGGCCGCGTGCCCTCCAGCGTGACCAGCACGCAGGAGCCGGCGACCGGCTCGCCGTGCGTCGACAGGAAGATCGCGCTCGGGTTCGCGACGCCCTTCAGCCCCTTCTCGGTCATCGCGAAGACGCCGATCTCGTTGACCGCGCCGAAGCGGTTCTTGATTGCGCGCACCAGCCGGAAGCTGCTGTGGGTGTCGCCCTCGAAATACAGCACCGTGTCGACGATGTGCTCCAGCACGCGCGGGCCGGCCAGCGCGCCCTCCTTGGTGACGTGGCCGACCAGGATGATCGTGGTGCCGCTGCTCTTGGCCACGCGGGTCAGCTGCGCGGCGCATTCGCGCACCTGGGCGACCGAGCCGGGGGCGGAGGTGAGCTGGTCGCTGTAGACGGTCTGGATCGAATCGATCACGCAGATCGCCGGCTGTTCGGCGTCGATGGTGGCGGTGATCTTCTCGAGCTGGATCTCGGCGACCACCCGCACCTGCGAGCCGTCGAGCCCGAGCCGGCGCGAGCGCAGCGCGACCTGCGCGCCGGATTCTTCGCCGGTGACGTACAGCGCGCGCATGTTGCGCGACAGCGCATCGAGCGCCTGCAGCAGCAGCGTCGACTTGCCGATGCCGGGGTCGCCGCCGATCAGCACGACGCCGCCGGCGACGATGCCGCCGCCGAGCACGCGGTCGAGTTCATCGATGCCGGTGGGTTGGCGGTCGACGTCCGAGGCCTCGATCTCGGACAGCGTGGCGACCGGCTGCGCGCCGGCCAGCGATTGATAGCGGTGCCTGGTCGGCGCCTCGGCGACGCCTTCGACCAGCGTGTTCCAGGCATTGCACTGCGGGCACTTGCCCAGCCATTTGGGACTGGTGCCACCGCACTCGCTGCAGGTGTAGACGGATTTGGGTTTGCTCACCCCGCGACTGTAGCGGCCGGCCGGCGGTTGCCTGCGATGCGGCGCCACCACGGTGTCGACGGCAGCACGGCCGCCGCGGGTGTGAACAGCCGCAGGCTCGCGCTGGACTGCGCCTCGATCAATGCGAGCGCCCCGCGGCGCAGCGGCAGCGTGTCGCCGGCCGCCAGGAAGTGATCGTCCTCGTCGCCGCTTTGCGTGACCCACACGCGGCCGGCCAGCACCTGCAGCTCGACCGGGCCGGCCGAACGCCAGCGGCGCAGTTCGCCGACGGCGAGTTGCAAGTCCAGGGTGTGGAGTGTCTTCGTCATGGTGATCGTGCCGTGAGTTCCTCAGGGCACCAGTGTTCCGGCAAGCCCCGGTGCCGACCACATCCAGAGCGGCATGAACTGCACCGGCACAGATGCCCGCCGCGTCGACTGTGCTGGTGACAACTGCCCGGTTCTGTACCTGTGCTGCCGCGCAGGCCACGGCGACAATCGCTCCCCATGGAAGAGGCCTTGCTCGATGTCGACGCGCCGCTGCAGTTGTTGCAACCGTCCCCGCTGTACCAGGCGGTGGCCGGCGGGCTGGAGAAGGCGATCGCCTGCGGCAGCCTGCGCGGCGGCGACCGGCTGCCGTCGGTGCGGCAGCTGTGCCAGCAGCACGGGGTCAGCGCCTCCACCGTGACGCTGGCCTACCGCTGGCTCGAGAACCGCGGCCTGGTCGAGGCCCGGCCCAAGTCCGGCTACTTCGTCGCGCCGCGCCCGCAGCCGCTGCCCGAGCCCGAGCTCGACGCGCGCATGAGCAAGGCCGATTTCGTCACGCCCGACGGCCTGACGCGCCAGTTCCTGCTGGTCGCGAACGAGCCCGGCGCGATGCCGTCGTTCCGCGTGCAGGCCGGCCGCAGCCTGCTGCCCGAGGCCAAGCTGCGCCAGCTGACGGCCAGCATCAACCGCCGCCACCCCGAGTACGCATCGCGCATCGAGAGCGGCGGCAGCCCGGCACTGCGCCGCGAGATCGCCCGCCGCGCGATCCACAGCGGCGTGCGACTGCACCCCGACGAGATCCTGCTGACCAACGGCGGCATGGAGGCGATGCACCTCGCGCTGCGCTCGGTGGCGAAGGCCGGCGACACGATCGCGCTCGAATCGCCGACCTACTTCATGCTGCTGGAGGTGATCGAGACCCTGGGCATGCGCTCGCTGGAGATCCCGTCGCACCCGCGCGACGGCCTGTCGATCGAGGCGCTCGACCTCGCCACGCGCACGCCCGGCGCGGTGCGCGCCTGCGTCGTGATCCCGAACTTCCAGAACCCGGTCGGCAGCCTGATGCCGATCGAGAACAAGCGCCGCCTGGTCGCGCTGGCCGCCGAGCGCGGCATCTCGCTGATCGAGAGCGACATCTACGGCGAGCTGCATTTCGGCGACGAGCGCCCGCCGGTGCTGAAGAGCTTCGACGCGCACGACGACGTGATCCTGTGTTCGGCCTTCACGAAGGCGGTGGCGCCCGGCTACCGCGTCGGCTGGATGGCGCCGGGCCGGCACCTGCGCGAATGCCAGTCGATCAAGTTCCGCACCTCGTCGCCGGGCGTGCAGCTGCAGCAGGAGGTGATCGCCGAATTCCTGGCCGACGGCGGCTACGACCACCACATGCGCCGGCTGCGCGCGGCGCTGAAAGCCCAGGCGCAGGCGATGGCCGATGCGATCGCGCGATACTTCCCGCCCGGCTGCCGCCTGAGCCGGCCGCGCGGCGGGCTGGCGCTGTGGATCGAGTTGCCGCCGCAGGTGGATTCGCGCAAGGTGTTCGAGCGGGCGTGCGCCGAGTTGATCGGCATGGCGCCGGGCGCCACGTTCACCTGCAGCGCGCGCTTCGACCACTTCATCCGGCTGCACTACGGCGACCCGTGGACGCCGCTGCTCGAAACACGCTTGAAACGGCTCGGGCAGATCATCGCGGAGCAGCTCGGCTGAGCGGTGCCCTCTCTTCACTTCATCGTTCACTTCATCGACATCTCATGGAATTCGCCATCTGGCTTCGTTTCTTCGCCGCCGCCTGGGCGATCAGCCTGTCGCCCGGGGCCGGCGCGGTCGCCGCCATGAGCGCGGGCGTCAACCACGGCTTCGCGCGCGGCTATTTCATGACCTTCGGCCTGGTGCTGGGCATCTGGACGCAGGTGGTCGTCGTCGGGCTGGGACTGGGGGCGCTGATCGCCGCCTCGAGCCTCGCCTTCGCTGCCGTCAAGTGGGCCGGCGTGGGCTACCTGGTCTGGCTGGGCATCAAGCAATGGCGCGCGCCGCTCACCCCGGTGGTGGTCGCCACGGAGGAGGGCCAGGTGACGCGGCGCACCCTGGTGCTGCGCGGCTGGATGGTCAACGCGGTCAACCCGAAGGGCACGGTGTTCCTGCTCGCCGTGGTGCCGCAGTTCCTCGACCTGGCGCAGCCGCTCGCCCCGCAGTACGGCGTGATCGGCGCGACGCTGATGTTCACCGACCTGGTCGTGATGGCCGGCTACACCGCGCTCGCGTCGCGGCTGCTGCGCTTGCTGAAGTCGCCGCTGCAGATCCGCGCGCTGAACCGCCTGTTCGGCAGCCTGTTCGTCGCCGCTGCGGCATTCCTGGCACTCTTCAAGCGCGCCTGACCCGCGCGGTTTGCACGCGGCGCGGCAGCGCCTGTACGATCGCCCGACCGCCCGGGCCGACCGGGTGGCAACACCAATGGGGGGCGGATGGACGTGCATCGCAGTGGGGGGCCGATGGGCCCGGGAGTCACCGCATTCGGCAGGCTGGGGCTCGGCGCGAAGCTCTCGCTGTTGGCCATCGGCTGTGCGCTGCTGGGGGCGGCCGCGCTCGGCGCCTGGGTGCAGCAGCACGGCTGGACGCACTGGGGCAGCCTCGCGTTGATCGCGGTCGCGGTGCTGCTGGCCTACCTGCTGCTCGCGCTGTACCTGCAGATGGCCGGCGCGCTGGGCGCCCTCGAAGGCGCGGTGTCACGCATGAAGCAGGGCGACCTGTCGCGCCGGGTCGAGATCCGCGGCGACGATGAATTTGCCCGCATCGGCGCCGCGCTCGATGCGGTCAACGAGACGCTCTCCGGGCTGGTGGCCGACATCCGCAGCAGCACGCTGCTGGTCACCGCGGCCAGCGCCGAACTGACGGCCGACACCGCCGACCTGTCGAGCCGCACCGAGCAGCAGTCGGCCAACCTGGAGCAGACCTCGGCCAGCGTGCAGCAGCTCGATGCCACGGTGCGCCAGAACGCGAGCGACGCCCGCGAGGCCGAGGCGCTGGCCTCGCGCGTGCACGAGCTGGCCGGCTCGGGTGGCGGCGCGATGCGCGAGGCGGTCGAGTCGATGCACGCGATCAAGACCGGCTCCGAGAAGGTCGGCGACATCATCGGCGTGATCGATTCGATCGCGTTCCAGACCAACATCCTCGCGCTCAACGCCGCCGTCGAGGCAGCGCGGGCCGGCGAGCAGGGGCGCGGCTTCGCGGTCGTCGCGGCCGAGGTGCGCGCGCTCGCGCAACGCAGCGGCGAGGCGGCGCGCGAGATCAAGCAGCTGATCGAGCAGTCGGGCGCCGAGACCGCCAGCGGCGTCGGCCACATCGACCGGGTGAGCGGCGTGCTGTCGCAGATCGTCGACGGCATCGCCGAGCTGGCCGGGCGGATGGGGCGCATCACCTCGGCCGTCGGCCAGCAGAGCGACGGCCTCGCGCAGGTGTCGCAGGCGATGACGCAGCTCGACACGCTGACGCAGCAGAACGCGCAGATGGTCGAGCAGGCCTCGCGCGCCTGTGCCGGGCTGGGCGAGCGAGCGCAGCAGCTGTCGGCCGCCGCAGGCGGCTTCCGGCTGCGCCAGGGCACGGCCGACGAGGCGCAGGCGCTGGTGCAGCGCGCGGTCGCGTATTACAACGAGCGCGGCGGGCCGGCGGCGCTGCCGGGCATCACCGAACCGGGCAACGGCTTCAACGACCGCGACATGTATGTCTTCGCCTGGGACCGCCAGCTCGTCTACCACGCGTTCGGCGGCAAGCCGGCCAACGTCGGCAAGAGCGCGAAGCAGATCATCGGCACCGACGTGACGAAGCTGACGCACGACGTGTGGGCCGCTGCCGCGGCCGGCGGTGGCTGGGTCGACTACGACTTCCTGAACCCGGCCAACGGGCAGGTGCTGCCGAAGACCTCGTACATCGTGCCGGTGGCGCAAGACCTGGTGCTGGGCTGCGGGATCTACAAGACGCGGCGCTCGTAGCCCGGATGCCAATCCGGGGTGCTCTCCTTACCGCCATAGGATCCAAGGATCGTTCCGATGTACGCCAAACTGACAAGCAAGGGACGGATCACGGTCCCGAAGGAAATCCGTGACCGGCTCGGGCTCGATGCGGGTTCAACGCTGGACTTTCAGCTGCTGCCGGACAACACGATCACGGCGCGGGCGGTCAAGCCAGACGCACGCAACGTGCGTGGCATCCTGAAGTCCCCTCACGCCGCGCCACCGACCGTGGGGCAGATGGACGAAGGCATCTCGAAGCTGCTGCGCGAGGAGCACGCGCCTGGCGAACGCATGTCGTGAGAACGACCCGGATTGGCATCCGGGCTTGTATGTTCCGACTGCACCCCCAGACGCAGCGGATGAGGGTGTCGGGATGGAGGGACGATCCGGGCTATCTGCCGTCAGCAGCGGACAGACCACCGTAGTGAATTCCCCATTTCGTTTGCTCGAGCGTCGATTAGGAACGCATCCGCAGCAGTCCCGGTCGTGAGACCGGGAGATGCTGACGGCCCATAGATGCAAGCCAACGCCAGCGCAAACGCCCACCCCGACCGATCCAGTCTAGCCGCTGCATGCATTGAGGCTCAAGCATGCAAGACCGCAACTTCGACCCCGCCAAGGCCATCGGCGCAGACGTCAGCAAAAAGCTGCTGGTGATCGTCTCGGCCGAGCCCGGCAAGCCCGTCGTCTCCATCCCCAATACCCCGGCGGGTATCAGCCGCTGGCTCAAGTCGTTGCCCGAGGGATGCCACATCGGCATGGAGGCCACCGGCTCCTGCCACCGCCTGCTGGCCGACCTGGCCGTGGCCTGTGGCCACACCGTGTGGGTCTTCAACCCCTCACACATCGCCAACTACCTGCGCAGCCAGAACGTGCGTGGCAAGACCGATCCCCAGGACGCGCGCGGCATTGCGCGCTACGTCCTCAACGAGGCCCATCGCTGCCACCCTTACACCACGCCCAGCGCCCTGCACGACCGCTTGCACCGGCTCATCCAGCGCCGCCACCAGATCACCCCAAGCAGCGCGCCAGCCTGCGCATGAGCCTGGTCGATCTGCCCGGCTGCGAGACCCAGGCCCGTCAGCTCTTCGCCGCCTTCAACGCCCTGCAGGCCCGCATCGACGCGCTCATCAACCTCAGCTTCGACGGCGAACTCCAGCTGCAGGCTCAGCGCACCCGGCTGCGTTCGATCAACGGCTTCGGCCCCCTGGTCAGTGCGGCCGTCGCCGCTCGCCTCAGCCGCGCCCCCTACGCCACCAGCGACGCCGTCGTCGCCGCCTTCGGCATGGACCCCAGGCCTCGCGACTCCGGCTCCTACAAAGGCTTGCGCAAGCTGTCCAAGCAGGGCAACGCCGAGGAGCGCCGCCTCATCTACTGCGCCGCCATGACCGCCTGCCGATCCCCCGTCTTCAAGGCCATCCGCGACAAGCTCCTCGCTCGCGGCTTCTCCAAGATCCAGGCCTATTGCGTCATCGCTCGCAAGCTCTTGCGCATCGCCTTCTCCGTCTGGCGCTCCCAACAGCCCTTCAACCCTCAACTCGTCGGAAAGGCTTGACCCGCGACATAGAACCTACGAATCCTTGACCTTGCCGCGCGTGGCCTTCAAGTCGCCGCGCTGCGACTTTCCCTCGAGCCGCCGCTTCTGCGACCCGCGCGTCGGCTTGGTCGCACGCCGCGGCGGCGCCACCACGGCCACGCTGTCGACCAGCTGCTGCAGGCGCTGCAGCGCGTCCTGGCGGTTCATGTCCTGGCTGCGCGAGGTCTGCGCCTTGATCACGACGACGCCTTCGCCGGTGATGCGCTGGTCGGACAGCGCCAGCAGCCGCTCCTTCAGCGGCTCGGGCAGCGACGACGCACGGATGTCGAAGCGCAGGTGAATCGCGCTCGAGACCTTGTTGACGTTCTGCCCGCCGGCCCCCTGCGCCCGGATCGCGCTGAACTCGACCTCGGCAGGATCGACCTGGGGGATCACGGCACGGCGTGCGTCGGCACGCGCGGCGCGAGCGCGCACATCAGCTCGTAGCCGATCGTGCCGGCCGGCCGCGCCACCTCGTCGATCGGCAGCACGCTGCCGTTCGGGCCCCGGCCCCACAACGTGACCTCGCTGCCGAGTCCGGCTTGCGGCACCGGCGTCAGGTCGACCGTCAGCATGTCCATCGACACCCGGCCGACCAGCGCGCAGCGCACGCCGTCGACCAGCACCGGCGTGCCGGCCGGCGCAACGCGCGGGTAGCCGTCGGCATAGCCGCAGGCCACCACGCCGATGCGCAGCTCGCGTTCGGCGGTGAACGCGCTGCCGTAGCCGACGGTGTCGCCGGGCTTCAGCACCTGCACGCCGATCAGCTGCGAGCGCAGCGTCATCGCCGGGCGCAGGTCCCAGTCGGCGATCGTCGCGTCGGGGTGGTCGGGCGACGAGCCGTAGACCATGATGCCGGGGCGCACCCAGTCGGCCCGCACGCCGGGCTGCGCCGCCGCGTAGCGCAGTGTCGCCGCGCTGTTGCTCAGCGAGCGCTCGCCATCCAGGTCGGCCGTGGCGGCGTTGAACACCGCCACCTGCGCCGCGATGCCGCGCGGCCCGTCGGCATCGGAGAAATGCGTCATCAGCGTGATCTGGTCGACCTGCGGCAGGTTCGTCAGCCGCAGCCAGGCGGTGCGGAACGCGGCCGGCGTGAAGCCGAGCCGGTTCATGCCGGTGTTCATCTTCAGGAACACGTGGTGCGGCCAGGTCGTCTTGTGCATCGCGAGCCAGTCGATCTGCGCCTCGTGGTGCACCGTGTGCCACAGGTTCAGGCGCGAGCACAGTTCGAGGTCGCGCGATTCGAAGCAGCCTTCGAGCAGCAGGATCGGCCCGCGCCAGCCCATCGCGCGCACCCGCTCGGCTTCCGCCAGGTCGAGCAGCGCGAAGCCGTCGGCCGCCTGCAGCGCGCCGTACACCCGCTCGATGCCGTGCCCGTAGGCGTTCGCCTTGACGATCGCCCACACCCGGGCATCGGGTGCGCAGGCGCGGGCGCGCTGCAGGTTGTGGCTCAGGGCATCGCTGTGGATCAGCGCTTCGATCGGACGCGGCATGGCGTGGATTCTGCCAGCGCAAGGCGCGCCGTCGCGGGCTTTGCCGTGGGGTCGCCGGCACCTGCGTGCTATAACCGCCGCCGCGGGGAACCAGCAGCGGCCGCCACGAGCGCTGCATCGATTGATGACCGGGCCCACCCGGCATGCGACAGGCAGCACGCTCTCAGCGAATGAAAAAAGGTTTCTACACCATCATGTCGGCGCAGTTCTTCAGCTCGCTGGCTGACAACGCGTTGCTGGTGAGCGCCATCGAACTGCTGAAGACCTCTCACGCGCCGACCTGGCAGGTCCCCGCGCTGAGTCCGATCTTCGCGCTGTTCTATGTGATCCTCGCCCCGTTCCTCGGCGCGTTCGCCGACGCCGTGCCGAAAGGGCGGGTGATGTTCGCGTCGAACGCGATCAAGGTGATCGGCTGCCTGATGATGCTGTTCGGCAGCCACCCGCTGGTCTCGTACGCCATCGTCGGCCTGGGTGCCGCGGCCTACTCGCCGGCCAAGTACGGCATCCTGACCGAGCTGCTGCCGAACTCGCAGCTGGTGAAGGCCAACGGCTGGATCGAGGGGCTGACCATCCTGTCGATCATCCTGGGCCTGCTGCTCGGCGGCCAGCTCGTCGGCCACACGATGTCGGCGCACCTGCTCGCCTTCGACATGCCGTTGATCGACACCGGCGTCAACACGCCGCCTGAGGCCGCGATCTCGCTGATCGTGTTCCTGTACGTGATCGCGGCGCTGTTCAACCTGCGCATTCCGCGCACCGAGGCACCGCTGCAGCCGCTCTCGCACAGCGTCGTCGAGCTGGTGCGCGATTTCTCCAGCTGCAACGCCCGCCTGTGGAGCGACAAGCTCGGGCAGATCTCGCTGTCGACGACCACGCTGTTCTGGGGCGTGTCGGGCAACCTGCGCGTGATCGTCTTCGCGTGGGCCGCGGCTGCACTGGGCTACACGACCACCCAGGCGTCGACGCTGGCCGGCGTGGTCGCGCTCGGCACCGCGGTCGGCGCGATCGCGGCTTCGATGCGGGTGCGGCTCGACCAGGCGACCAACGTGATCCCGCTCGGCATCGTGATGGGCGTGCTGGTGATCGGCCTGAACTTCCTCCACAACGTCTGGGTGGCCGCGCCCTTCCTCGTGATCCTGGGCGCGATCGGCGGCTACCTGGTGGTGCCGATGAACGCGCTGCTGCAGCACCGCGGGCACAACCTGATGGGCGCCGGCCGCTCGATCGCGGTGCAGAACTTCAACGAGCAGGCCTGCATCCTCGGGCTCGGCGCGTTCTACACCGGCATGACGAAGTTCGGCATGTCGGCGTTCGCGTCGATCACGGTGTTCGGCCTGGTCGTCGCCGGCACGATGTGGCTGATCCGCCGCTGGCATGCGCGCAACCTGATCGTGTACCGCGACGAGGTCGATCACCTGCTCGCCCTGGCCCGCAGCGACAAACACTGATGTGACGCCCGCCGCCGCCGGCCGCGACGCGCGCAACTCTGCCGGACCCCTTCCCGCGCTCGCCCTCGCCTTCAACGCGCTGGTGTGGGGCGTCTCGTGGTGGCCGTTCCGCGAGCTGCAGGCGCTCGGCCTGCACCCGCTGTGGGCCACCGTGCTGGTGTACGGCATCGCGGTGCTGCTGATCCTCGCGACGCGCCGCCAGGCCCTCGGCACGCTGCTGCGCACGCCCAGCCTGTGGCTGCTGGTGCTCGCGTCGGGCACCACCAACGCGGCCTTCAACTGGGCGATGGTGATCGGCGACGTGGTGCGCGTGATCTTGCTGTTCTACCTGATGCCGCTGTGGGCGGTGCTGCTGTCGCGGCTGGTGCTGAAGGAAGCCTTCACGCCGACCGCCGCGCTGCGCGTCGCGCTGGCGCTGGCCGGCGCGTTCATCGTGCTGAAGCCGGCCGGCGCGGGCGTCGCGCTGCCGTTGCCGCAATCGCTGCCCGATTGGCTGGCGGTGCTCGGTGGCTTCTCGTTCGCGCTCAACAACGTGATGCTGCGCCACCAGGCGCACCGGCCGGAAGAGGCGCGGGCGCTGGCGATGTTCTGCGGCGGCGTGCTGGTGGCCGGCACGCTCGCGACCACGCTGGCGGTGCAGGCGCTGGTGCCCTGGCTGCCGGCGCCGCACACCGGCTGGCTGCTGGCGATCGGCGCGCTGAGCCTCGCGTTCCTGGTCAGCAACCTCGCGCTGCAGTACGGCGCGTCACGGCTGCCGGCCAACGTCACGTCGGTCGTGATGCTGTGCGAGGTGGTGTTCGCGACGCTGTCGGCCATCGCGCTCGGTGCCGGCACGCTGACGCCGACGGTGCTGATGGGCGGCGCGCTGATCCTCGGCGCCGCGCTGCTGTCGGCCTTCGAGAAGGCCGGCTGATCGCTACTGCAGCGTGCGCGTGCCCGGCAGGCTGAAGACCTCGGCCGGCGATTGCGGTGCGTGGCAGGCGGCGCCGGCATCGCGGGTGCAGCCGGCCATCACCGCCCAGCGCTCGTGCAGGTGCCACAACACGCAGCGGCAATCGCCCGACAGCTGCGGGTGCGCGGCCAGCATCGCGAGGTTGTGCGCGATCTTCTCGCCCATCCCCGCCCGGTGCGCCGGGTCGCTGGCGGCCTGCAGGTACTGGCTGTAGCCGGTCATCAACGCAAGGGTGCCCGCGAGCACGGCCTCGACACCCGGCATCTGGTGTTCTTCGACGAGCAGGTCCATGCGACGCTCCCTCGACAGTGGCAATGGAGCGATGCTATCTCAGATGAGAATGATTCTCAAATGGACGCGATCGAATCCCCCTGGACCGCCCGCGCCTTCGGGTCGTGTCAGGGCGCGACGAAGTCGGGATCGAGCTGGCGCAGCGTCTGCAGGAACTCGGGGTCCATCAGCGGCTTGGCCAGGTAGGCATCGCTGCCGGCCAGCGAAGTGCGCACCCGTTCGGCGGGAGCCGCCTGCCCGGTGATCAGCACGATGCGCGGCCCGCCGGCCGACTGGCGGGCGGTCTGCTTCATGAACTGGCACAGCTGCAGGCCGTCCATCGGGCTGTCCGCCCCGAGCGCGATGTCGATGAAGGCCAGCGCGAAGCTGTGCAAGGTCATCCGGTCGAGGGCCTGCGTGCTGTTGCGCGCCAGGTGCACGCGGTAGCCGAGGCGCATCAGCCGCACCTGCAGGAACTTGAGCGCGATGCGGCTGTCGTCGACGACCAGCACGTCCTTCACGACGCGGCCGCTGCCGGCGGAGGCGGCCTCGTCGAACAGGCCGGGGCCGGAGGCGACCCAATCGGCCTGCGGCGGCTCGTCGAGCAGCGCGAGCCGCTGTTCGAGCAGCAGGTCGAGCTCGCGCACGATGCGGGTCGGCTCGATCGGGCGCGGCAGGTGGGCCGCCGCGCCGGCCGGTGCCCGGGTGCCGATGAAGACGGTGTCGGCCAGCCGCCCGGCGGCGGTCACCGCGGCGATCGCGGCCGGCTGGTCGGCATCGGCGATCACGAAATCGGCCTCGGCGAGGTCGGCGGCACGCTCGTAGGCCGGTGCGCGCTGCTCGGCCAGGCGCAAGAACGAATGCACGCCCTCGCGCTCGAAATCGCTGAACCCCTGCAACGCCACCGAATACCGCATGCGGATGCGCTCGGTCATCGTGTGCTCCCTTTTGTGTAGGTGTGGCGATGATGTTCGGTGCGGTGGCGCAACGCGTCAAGCGCCGGGAATGGAATGCGGCCCTGCTGCGTACACTGGCCTGCGGATGCCGCTCGCACGCGGCGTTCGACGACAAGCAACCCCCCAAGCTTCACGCCAGGAGATCCCGCATGAATCGTTCGATCCTCGTTGCCGCCGCCGTCGTCGGCCTCGCCGCCGCGCTGCCGGCAGCCGCCCAGTTCGCCAAACCCGAAGACGCGGTCAAGTACCGCAAGGCCGCCTTCACCGTGATGGCGAGCCACTTCGGCCGCGTGGCCGCGATGGCCAACGGGCGGGTTCCGTTCGACGCCAAGGTTGCCGCCGACAACGCCGAGATCGCGACGATGATGTCCAAGCTGCCGTTCGCCGGCTTCATCGACGGCACAGACAAGGGCGACACCAAGGCCAAGCCGGAGATCTGGACCGAACAGGACAAGTTCAAGGCCGCCGCATCGAAGATGCAGGACGCGATGGAGAAGCTGAACGTCGCCGCGAAGACCGGCAACGTCGACACGCTGAAGGCCGCGGCCGGCGCCGTGGGCCAGGCGTGCAAGGGCTGCCACGACACCTACCGCAAGGAGTGATGAACAGGCGGCCGTGAGGCCGGCGGGCACGGGAGGCCATCCGCTACCATTCGGGGTTGCCTTCACGAGCCCGCTTCGAATGACTGTGTCTTGTTTACGAGCCGCGTGCGTCCTCGCCGTCCTGCTTCCGTTGCATGCCGGGCTCGCGGCGGCTGCCGACGAACTGCCGCCCGGCGGCACGTTCAGCACCCCGGCCTACGCGACGGCCGCCAGCGCTCCCAACGCCGCCGGCACCGGCTACGCGCCGACCAGCGGCAGCACGCTGCGCAACGTCCCGACACCCGGGCAGCCGGCACGACGCGACGACGACGACGCCACCGCCCGCCTGCGCAACCTGCCGCCACCGAAGCCGAGCGAGTTTCAGCGCTTCGTCGAGGCCGCGACCGGTCGCCAGCTGCAGCCCTTCGGCAGCAACTTCTTTGCCGAGGCCTCGCGCGCCACCCAGCCGGTCGACAACGTTCCCGTCACGGCGGACTACACCGTCGGCCCCGGCGACGAAGTGCTGGTGCGGGCCTGGGGCTCGATCGACGTCGACTATCGCAGCACCGTCGACCGCAACGGCCAGCTGAACCTGCCGAAGATCGGCAGCTTCACGGTCTCGGGCATCAAGGCCTCCGAACTCGAGGGCCAGCTGCGCGCGCAGATCGGCCGGCTGTACCGCAACTTCAACCTCAGCGTGTCGCTCGGCAAGCTGCGCGGCTTGAAAGTGTTCGTCGTCGGCCCGGCCCGCCTGCCGGGCGTCTACACGGTGCCCAGCCAGGCCACGATGCTGTCGGCGGTGGTGGCGGCCGGCGGCCCCGGCCCGAACGGCTCGATGCGCCGAGTGCAGCTGCGCCGCGACAACCAACTGGTGTCCGAACTCGACATCTACGATTTCCTCGTGCGGGGCGACAAATCCAAGGACCTGCAGCTGGCCGCCGGCGACGTGCTGGTGTTCCAGCCGGTCGGGCCGCGTGTCGCGCTGAGCGGTGCGCTCGACAACGCGGCGATCTACGAACTGAAGGGCACGCAGGAGCCCGTCGCCGAGCTGCTGCGCTATGCCGGCGGCTCGCCGGTGCTGACCAACCCGAACCGCGTGCAGCTCGAGCGCATCGACCCGGCACAGTCCCCGGCCGCGCGCTATGTCGAGGATTTCAAGCTCGACGCCACCGGCCTGCAGCACCCGCTGCGCGATGGCGACATCGTGACGCTGCTGACGATCTCGCCGAAGTTCTCGAACGCCGTGACGCTGAAGGGCCACGTGGCCCAGCCGCTGCGCTATGCCTTCACGCCGGGCATGCGCATCCGCGACCTGATCCCGGACAAGGAAGCGCTGGTCTCGCCGGATTTCTATCGGCGCAAGAACCTGCTGGTGCAGGTTCTCCCCGACGACGACGACCTGCTGCTCGAGGAGGCGCAGCAACGATCGGCCCGCAGCGCGGCCAATGCCGCGACAACTGGCCGCACCGGCGCCGCCGGCGCGGCAGGCGCGCCGGTCGATCCGAACGGCGTCACGGAGCCGACGCCTGCCTACGGGCCCGCCACCGACCCCTACGCGGCGCGGGACCCGAACCGGTTTCCCCTCACCGAAGGCGAGCGCGCGCGCCGCCGCATGGACCGCCTGGCCGCGGCCGAATCGAAGCGCACGCCGGCCACCTTGTTCGACGAGCTGAACTGGGACTACGCGGTCATCGAGCGGCTCAGCGAGAAAGACCTGAGCACGCAGGTGATCCCGTTCAACCTCGGCAAGGCGGTGCTGCAGGGCGACGCCGACAACAACATCGAGCTGAAGGCCGGCGACGTCGTCACCATCTACAGCCAGAAGGACATCCGCGTGCCGGTGGCCCGGCAGACGCGGCTGGTCTCGGTGGAAGGCGAGGTCGGCGCGCCCGGCGTGTACCAGTTGCTGCCTGGCGAGACGCTGGCTCAGCTGCTCACGCGGGCCGGCGGTTTCACGCAGCAGGCGTATGTGTACGGCCTGGAGTTCAGCCGGGAGGAAACCCGCAAGCGCCAGCGCGAGAACCTGCAGTCGGCGATCGCCCGCCTGGAAGTGTTGTCGGCGCAGCAGGCGGCTCGCGAAGCGGCCAACCGGCGCGACGAGCAGGCCGGCGGCGCGGCGATCAGCTCCGCCGCGACGCAAGCCCAGATGACACGCCTCAGCCGCGTGCAGCCGAACGGCCGCGTGGCGCTCGAACTCACGCCCGAGACCACCTCGGTGAGCCAGTTGCCGGACGTGCCGCTCGAGAACGCCGACCGCATCGTGGTGCCCAGCCGACCCGGCTTCGTGACGGTGGCCGGCGCGGTCGTCAACAACAACGCCTTCCTGTGGAAGCCGAACCGCACCGTCGGCGACTACGTCAAGCTGGCCGGCCTCGACGAAGCCGCCGAGCCGTCCAACATGTTCGTGCTGCGCGCCGACGGCACCGTCAGCCATGCGAACGAACGCCGCGGCTGGTTCGGCAGCCTCGAGTCGCAGCCGCTGCAGCCGGGCGACGCGGTGGTGGTGCCGAACCAGCTCGATTACGAAAGCTGGGGCCGGGCCACCATCCGCAACCTGAAGGACTTCTCGCAGATCTTCTACCAGTTCGGCCTGGGTGCGGCGGCCATCAAGACGCTGCGCGGAGACTGAGCGAATGAACGCCATCGACAACCCCGAGGTTCTTTCTCCCACCCTCGACGAGCCGCAGGACGACGGGCCGTCGATCGGCCTGATGGACCTGCTGGTGTGGCTCGGCGACGGCAAGCGCTGGGTGGCCGGCGTGACCGCGGTCGCTGCAATGGGCGCGGTCGCCGCGGCCCTGCTGATGCAGAACATCTACACCGCGCGCACCACGCTGCTGGCGCCCGGTTCGCAGCAGCAGAGCAGCTCGGCAGCGGCCCTGGCCGCGTTGGGTTCGCTGGGCGGACTGGCCGGCGGCATCAGCGCGAAGACCCCCGACGAGCTGTACGTGAGCCTGCTGAAGAGCGACAGCGTCCAGCGGGCGCTGGCCAGCCGTTTCAACCTGATGCAGCGCTACGAAGCCAAATCCTACGAAAGCCTGCGCAAGGAAATGGCGGCCAACATCCGCGTCGCCTCTGACAAGAAGTCCGGCGTGCTGACGGTGGAGGTCGACGACAAGGAGCCGCAGTTCTCTGCCGACCTGGCCAACGCGCATGCCGCCGAAGTGACCAGGCTGCTCGGCCGCCTCGCCGTGTCCGAGGCGCAGCAGCGCCGTGTGTTCTTCGAGCAGCAGCTGAAGGACACGAAGGAGAACCTGATCCAGGCCGAGCAATCGCTGCGCGCCGTGCAAGAAAAGTCGGGGATGGTCGTGCTGGACAAGCAGGCCGAGGCCATCATCGCCGGCGTCGCCCAGTTGAAGGCCCAGATCGCCGAGCGCGAGGTTCGCTTGCGCGTGATGCGCACCGGCGCGACGTCCGAGAACCCCGACGTGCAGCGCCTGAACTCCGAGCTGGCCGGTCTGCGTGCCGAACTGTCGCGCATGGAATCGGCATCGTCGGGCGCCACCACACCCGGCAGCATCGACATCCCGGTCGGCAAGCTGCCGGCCGCCGCGGTCGACTACATCCGCGCCCGGCGCGAGGTGAAGTTCCAGGAAACCTTGCTCGAGAGCATGCTGCGGCAGTTCGAGATCGCGAAGCTGGATGAAGCGAAGGAAGGTCCGTCCTTGCAGCAGGTGGACATCGCCCAAAAACCAGACCGCAAATCGAAGCCGGCACGCGCCGTGATCGTGCTGGCGACGACGCTGCTGGCCTTCATCGCCGCCTCGCTGTTTGTCGTCTGGCGTCGTTACAGGGCGCTGGTGAATGCGCAAGATCCTTCGCGCGCAGCGGCCTGGCAGGCGATCCGGCAGGCATGGCGCTGGCGCCGCGCCTGAGTTCCTTCAGAGGAGCGCTCAGAGCGCCAGCTCGCCGCGGATGCAGCTGACGCTGTGTCCGCCGACCCACACCCGACCGTCGACCTGCGCGATGTGCACGCGCCCGGCCCGGTCGAGCCGCGTGCCTTGCGCGGCGACGTACTGCGTCGGCGCGAGCCCGGTGCCGATCAGCCACTGCGCGAGGCTCGCGTTCAGGCTGCCGGTGACCGGGTCTTCCGGGATGCCGATCGGCGCGGCGAACCCGCGCACCTCGAACTGGCACGGGGCGCCCGCTTCGTGCGGCCCGATCACGCCGACCTTGGCCAGCGCCTTCAGCGCCGCATGGTCCGGCTCCAGCGCCAGCACGGTCGCGGCCCGGTCGAGCAGCAGGCCGAGCCAGCGCGGGCCGTTGTCGAGCCATTGCGCCTGCAGCACCTGCTCGCGGGGCAGGCCGAGCGCGGCGAGCACCGGCGCCAGCTCGCTCTCGGCGACCGGCTCCTTGCGCAGCGGCGGCGCCGCGAAGGCCGCGCGTTCGCCATCGAGCCGGATGTCGACCCGGCCGACGCCGCACTGCTGCACGACCGCGCCGGGCGTCTTCGGCACGCCGCCGGCCTCGAGCCAGGCGTGGCAGCTGCCGAGCGTCGGGTGACCGGCGAACGGCAGCTCGCCGCCCGGCGTGAAGATGCGCACCCGGTAGTCGGCCAGCGGGTCGCCTGGCTGCAGCAGGAAGGTCGTCTCCGACAGGTTGGTCCAGCGCGCGAAGGCCTGCATCTGCGCGTCGTCGAGCGCATCGGCGCCATGCACGACCGCGAGCGGGTTGCCCTTCAACGCGACCTCGGTGAACACATCGACTTGAGCGAATGCGAAACGCGTCATGCCGCCTCCTTCAGCGCCTCGGCCAGCGCACGGATGCCGCGTTCGATCTGCTCGGGCGACACGGTGACGAACGACAGCCGCATCGTGTTGGCCCGCGCGTGTTCGGCGAAGAACGCCGAGCCCGGCACGAAGGCCACGCCTTTGGCGACTGCCTTCGGCAGCAGCGCGATCGCATCGATGCCGGCCGGCAGCTCGACCCAGAAGAACATGCCGCCGGTCGGCACCGTCCAGTGGCAGCCGGCCGGCATGTGGGCCTCGAGCGCGGCGCGCATCGCATCGCGCTGCGCCTTGTAGCGCGCGCGGATGGTCGGCACGTGCGTGTCGAGGAAGCCGTCGCGGATCACCTCGTGCACCACGCGCTGGTTGAAGCCCGGCGTGTGCAGGTCGGCGGCCTGCTTGGCCTGCAGCAGCTTCGGCACCAGCGGTGCCGGCGCCACCACGTAGCCCAGGCGCAGGCCCGGCGCCAGCACCTTCGAGAACGAGCCCAGGTAGACCGTGCCGTCGGGCCAGCGCGCGGCCAGCGGCGGCGGCGGCGGGGCGTCGAACCACAGGTCGCCGTACGGGTTGTCCTCGACCAGCGGCAGGTTCAATGCCTGGGCCCGCGCGACGACCGCGGCACGCCGTGCCTCGCTCATGCAGCGGCCGCTCGGGTTCTGGAAGTTCGGCAGCAGGTACAGGAAGCGCGCGCCCTCGGCGGCGTGCAATGCATCGGGCAGCGGGCCGTCGTCATCGCAGTCGACCGCCGTGAAGACCGGCTCGTACGGCGCGAACGCCTGCAGCGCGCCGAGGTAGGTCGGCGATTCGACGGCCACGCGGCTGCCCGGGTCGACGAGCACCTTGCCGACCAGGTCGAGGCCCTGCTGCGAGCCGGTGGTGATCAGCACCTGCGCCGCGTCGACCTGCTGGCCATGGCCGCGCAGCATCGCGGCGACCCACTCGCGCAGCGCCGGCAGGCCTTCGCTCGACGCGTACTGCAGCGCCTCGCGCGGGCTGTCGCGCAGCACGCGGGTGGTGGCCTCGCGCATCGCGTCGATCGGGAAGCTGTCGGGCGACGGCAGGCCGCCGGCGAGCGAAATGATGCCGGGCTGTTCGGTCACCTTCAGGATCTCGCGAATGATCGACGGGTTCATGCGGTGAGCGCGCTGCGCGAGCTGCCAGGGGGTGCGCGAGGTCATGCGGATTTCCTTGGTGACGTGACGGGGAGGACGGGAAAGGAGGACGGGGAAGCGGCGTGCGTCGGCATCTTGCGCCCGACGAACACCGTGGCGATCACCGCCAGCGAGAACAGCACCGTGCTGGCCGACAGCCGCTCGCCGAGCACCGGCACCGCGAACAGCAAGGTCAGGAAGGGCTGCACCAGCTGCACCTGGCTCACACGCAGCGTACCGCCGAGCGCGAGGCCGCGGTACCACGCGAAGAAGCCGAGCCACATCGAGAACAGCGTGACGTAGCCGAAGCCGATCCAGGCGCCGGTGTGCACCGGCTGCTCCGGCCAGGTCCAGGCCATCAGCGGCAGCGTGAACGGCATGCTGATCGCCAGCACCCAGCAGATCACGTGCTCGGCCTGCAGTTGCCGCGACAGGTGGGCGCCGGCGACGTAGCCGATCGAGCCGCTCACCACCGCCAACAGCAGCACGCCGTCGGCCCATTGCAGGCCACCGCCGGACTGGACCGCGAACGCCAGCACCAGCGCACAGCCGACCGCCGCGCAGGCCCAGAAGCCGAACGACGGCCGCTGGCGGAAGAAGACAGCCGCGGCGATCGCGGTGCCCAGCGGCAGCACGCCGGTGATCACCGCCGCATGCATCGCATCGACCTCGCGCAGCCCGAGCCCGAGGAACAGCGGGAAGCCGACCACCGTGCCGGCGGCGCTGACGGCCAGCGCCGACCACTGCGCCCCGCGCGGCCGCGGCGCCCGGGTGAGCACCAGGTAGACCAGGCTCAGCACGCCGGCGAACGCGGCGCGCCCGGCCACGACGAACAGCGGCGACAGCTGCGGGTCGGCCGCCGGGCCGACGGCCAGACGCGTCATCGGCGTCGTCATCGCGAAGATCACGACCCCGAGAAAGCCCAGCCACAACCCCTTGCGTTCCTTGTCCATGCGCCAGTCTAGACGCGGGGACCAACACAGTGCCGGTACACTCACCGGTCCCCGGCCGCGCACTGTATTGGTCACTTCGCCAGCACATGAACCACCTCGCCCCCCTCGATCCGCTGTCCCGCCATGCCGACGCCACGCTGACCGAGCAGCTGTCCGGCCGCTTCGCCGAGCGCATCCGACAGCGGCTGCTCGCGCCCGGCTCGCGCTTGCCGTCGGTGCGCGACTGCGCGCGCCGGCATGGGGTCAGCGCCTACACGGTGGTCGCGGCCTACGACCAGCTGCTGGCGCAGGGGCTGGTCGAGGCCCGCAAGCAGCGCGGCTTCTTCGTGCGCGAGTCGCACCCGCGGGACGC
>NZ_JBFULV010000032.1:0-65482 GCF_054049715.1 Rhizobacter sp. P5_C2
GCCCGCAGCACCAGGCCGGCCAGCCGCTCGCGCTCCGCCGCGGGCCGCCCGGACAGGTCGAGCGGCGCGTCCTGCACGCAGTGCGGGCAGTTGATGCGCACCAGCCGCTGCGCGACGATGGCGTTCAACGCAGCCACCAGGTTGAACGGGTCGACGCCGATGTGCAGCATGCGGCCGATCACGTCGAACACGCTGTTCGCGTGCACGGTGGTGAAGACCAGGTGGCCGGTCAGCGCCGCCTGCACCGCGATCTGGCCGGTCTCGGCATCGCGGATCTCGCCGACCATGATCTTGTCGGGGTCGTGCCGCAGCACCGAGCGCAGCCCGCGCGAGAAGGTCAGGCCGCGCTTCTCGTTGACGGGGATCTGCACGATGCCGTTCAGCTGGTACTCGACCGGGTCCTCGATCGTGACGATCTTCTCGACGCCGCGGTTGATCTCGGTGAGCGCCGCATAGAGCGTCGTCGTCTTGCCGCTGCCGGTCGGGCCGGTCACCAGCAGCAGGCCGTAGGGCAGCTGCGCGAGCGCGCGCAACTGCGCGATGGTCTGCGCGTCGAAACCGAGCGTCTCGAAGCTCAGGCCGCGCATGTCGTCGGCCAGCCGCTGCCGATCGAGGATGCGGATCACCGCGTCTTCGCCGTGCACCGCCGGCATCACCGAGACGCGCAGGTCGATGTCGCGGCCGTCGAGTCGCACCTGGTAGCGGCCGTCCTGCGGCACGCGGCGCTCGGCGATGTCGAGCTCGGCCAGCACCTTGATGCGCGAGACGACTTGCTCGGCGGTCGCGCGGTCGTCGATGCGGCCGGCCGCGTCGAGCACGCCGTCGACGCGCAGCTTGATCGCCATGCCGTGCGGGTCGCTCTCGAGGTGCAGGTCGCTGGCGCCGGCCTTCAGGGCGTCGAACACCATCGAGTTGACGAGCCGCACCACCGGGCTGGTTTCGGCCGCGATGCCGCCGAGCGACAGGTCCTGGGTCGCGGCATGCGAGCCTTCGCGCGGGCTGCCCGCGGTGGCCGAGCCGACACCCGTCAGCGCGCCCTCGGTGGCGCGTTGGGCCGCTTCATGGCGCTTCAGGCAGGCGTGGATCTCCTGTGCCTCGGCGAGCGCGATGCGGAACGGCCGGGCGAGGCGGTGCTCGATCCAGTCGAGCCGGGCTGCGTCGAACGGGTCGTCGACCACCAGCCACAGCGTGCCGCCGGCATCGGTGGCCGCCAGCGCATGGCGGCGTTCGGCGTCGGCGAACGACAGGCAGTCGAAGGCCGGGCGCAAGGCATGCAGGCGCGCGGCGTCGAACACCGGCAACGCCGCTGCGGCCGCGCAGGCACCGAGCGCATCGGCCGGCGGCAGGCCGAGCGATTGCGCCGCCACCGACATGAAGTTCTGCGCGGACGCCCTGGCGGCTTGCGACTGCGCCGCGAAGAAGGCCAGCGAGCCGGGCGCGGCCGCGAGTACTGGCGTGGCGTCGCGCTTCATTGCACCATCTCCGTCAGCTGGAAGATCGGCATGTACATCAGCACGACGACGAAGCCGATCACGACGCCCATCACCAGCATCATCACCGGGCCGATCACGCGGCCGACCCAATCGGCCGCGCGTGCGACCTCTTCCTCGTGGAACTCGGCCGCGTGGTCGATCATCTCGGCCAGCCGCCCGGTGCGTTCGCCGACGCGGAAGAAGCGCTCGGCCACCAGGGTCGTGAGGCCGTGCGCCGCGAGGCTGCCGGCGAACGGCGCGCCCTCGCTGATGCGCCCGCGCGCCGCCTGCAGGCGTGCTGCGGTGGCCGATGGCAGCACGCCGGCCGCCAGCTCCAGCGACGCCACCAGCGGCATGCCGCCCGACAGCAGCAAGGCCAGCGTGCGGTAGAGCCGCGCCATCTCGACGGTCAGCAGTACCTGCCGCAGCCGTGGAATGGCCGCCGCCAGCAGCCGGAGCAGACCCCGCCCTGCCCCGGCGCGCCAGGCGGCGATGGCCGCGAACACCAGGCCGATCGCGACCGCGAGGCTCACGAGCGGCTGCGCCGAGAGCGCCTGCCCGATCGCCATCAGCACGCGGGATGCGGCCGGCATGCGGTCGCCCATGTCCTCGTACACCTGCGCGAAGCGCGGCACGACGTAGCCGACGAGGAACAGCAGCACGAGGCCGCTGACACCGAGCAGGATCATCGGGTAGAGCGCGGCTGAGACCAGCTTGCCGCGCATCTGCTGCGCCAGATGCCGGTACTGCACGAAGCGCTGCAGCGCGGGCGCGTAGTCGCTGGTGCGTTCGGCGGCGCGCATCGACTCGGTCAGCAGCACCGGGAACACGCCGGGTTGCGCGGTCATCGCGACCGACAGCGGGCGCCCCTCCTCGATCGCTTTCAGCAACGATCCGATCACCCCTTCGCCGCTGCCCTGCCGCTCCTTGTCGGCCAGCGTGTGCAGCGCCTCGCGCACCGTGATGCCGGCCTGCACCATGGCCAGCAGTTCCTGGCAGAACAGGTCGAGCGTGAAGCCGCGACCGGCGCGAGTTCCGCCAAGCCGCAAGGCAGTGCCACCGACCGGCGTCACGTCCAGGACCGCCAAGCCGCTGCCGCTCGCAGTGCGGCGCGCCGCAGACGCATCGGCGGCATCGACCACCAGGCGGCGCTCCACGGCCTGGGCATCGAGGGCAAGGATGCGGAACTGCATGGGGCTCAGCTCGTGTTGCGCGCGCAGGACGCGTCAGGGGGGCCAAGCTGGGGGCTCATGCCGAGGCGGTCGGCCCTGGCGGGCCGACTCCACGAAGAAGCTCGGCTCCGTGGGTGCATCGCCAAACTCCCGCCGCTCACTTCGTTCGCTGTGGTCAAACAGTGGCGATGAGTCGGTCTACGAAGCGTGCTGCGCACGCCACCCCCGAAGCCGATCTTCTTCGTCGCCTCAGAAATCGCCCCCAACCCAGCCCCCCTGACGCGTCCTGCGACCGGCTTGTTTTCGTAGCCCGGATGCCAATCCGGGGTTTGTCCGACACATCCCGGATTGGCATCCGGGCTACGCACTGTCGTCTCTGCAAAGGCGCGGGTGGGTGGGCTGTGGAGCGCCAATAAGGACGGGGCGCCGGAGCTGGCTGGTTTGATGGCCCGCGTGCGCCAGCACGCTTCGTGAACTGACTGTCGCCGACTGTTTGACCACAACGAACGAAGTGAGTGGCGGGAGTTTCGGCGACGAGCCATCAAACCAGCCAGCGGAGGGAAGTCATTGCCCCCCAGGGGCGATGACCGCACCGGCCGGCGAGCCACAGCCCACCCACCCGCGCCTTTGCCGCGCCGATCAACGCTCGATGCCGACATCTTGCGCATCCCCCGTCCCGCCGGGCTGCGCGTCGCGCCCCAGCGTCAGCAGGTCGAACTCGCCTTTGGCACCCGGCGTGCGGTAGATGTAAGGCCGCCCCCACGGATCCTGCGGAACCTCGCGCTTCAGATACGGCCCTGCCCAACGCGGCTCATCCTCCGGCTTGGCCGTCAACGACGCCAGGCCCTGCGTCGTCGTCGGGTAGTGCCCGGTGTCGAGCCGGAACTGATCGATCGCCTTTTCCAGCGAGTCGATCTGCGCCCGCGCCACCTGGGTCTCGCTCTTGCCGATCTGGCTGAAGAACTTCGGCGCCACCAGCCCCGCCAGCAAGCCGATGATCACCAGCACCACCAGCAGTTCCAGCAGCGTGAAGCCGGCGTCCGGCGAGATCGGCCGCTCCTGCGAACCGCTGTTGCGCATGCCGGACGCGCTCAGCAGCTTCATCGAGATCGCCTTCGACACCGCCTGCGCCCGGTTCGTCGCGTTCAGCTTGCGCAGGATCTTCTGCACATGGTTCTTCACCGTCAGCGGGCTGATGCTCAGGATCATCCCGATCTCGAGGTTGCTCTTGCCCTCGCGGATCCAGCGCAGGATCTCGACCTCGCGGTCGGTGATCGTCGCATCGCGCTCGCCCGCCGGCTCCAGCTCGGCCGCTGGCCGTTCGCGCGTCTGCGCCCGGCTGTAGGCGCTGAAGATGTGCGGCACCAGCATCTGCGCCAGGTGGCGGTCGCGCTCGCCCGACATCGTCTGCATCGAGACGAACGCGAAGAAGCAATGCGCCGAGGCCGCCGCCTGCGCTTTCGGGATGCCGTGCACGATGCAGTCGCCGAAGCCCAGCGCCGCCAGCTCGTTGCCGAGCCGCGTGTCGGCGCTGAACGCCGCATCCTTGCCGATCAGCAGCGGCTCGTAGCCGTCGCCGATCCAGCGGTCGACCAGGTCGTTGGCCAGCCCGTCGCGCGGATGGCACAGCCGCGACAGCGCCTCCGGATCGACCGGCACGCTGTAGTAGTAATCGAAGAACATGCGCGCGCTCTGGTTGCGCGGCACCCCGCACACCAGCACGTCGTGCGGGAAGATCGACTGCAGCCGCACCTGCGCCCACACGAAGAACTCGTAGCGCCGCCGCACCTGCACCGCATCGGCGATCACGCCGAGCAGCACATGGGGGTCTGTCGAGTGGAGCATCGCGGGTGTCTCGGCCAGCGTGTCGGTCATCTTGGGGAGCCTGTTCTTTTCAATATGCGTTGGTCCGCAGCAGCACGATCTTCACGGTGCGCAGCAGGATCTGAAGGTCGAATCCGAGCGACCAGCGCCGCAGGTAGTCCAGGTCGTGCTCGATGCGCGCGCGCATCTTGTCGACGCTGTCGGTCTCGCCGCGCAGGCCGTTCACCTGCGCCCAGCCGGTGATGCCCGGCCTGACCTTGTGCCGCATCATGTAGCCCTTGATCAGCCTTCGATACGTCTCGTTGTGCGCCACCGCATGCGGGCGCGGGCCCACCATGCTCATGCGGCCCTGCAGCACGTTGAAGAGCTGCGGCAGCTCGTCGATCGAGGTCTTGCGGATGAACGCGCCGAACGGCGTGACGCGCTGGTCGCCGCGCGTGGCCTGCTGCACCTGCGCGCCGTCTTCGGCCACCGTCATGCTGCGGAACTTCCAGACCACGATCTCGCGGCCGTCGACGCCGTAGCGCCGCTGGCAGAACAGCACCGGCCCGGGCGAGCTCAGCTTCACGCCGATCGCCGCGACGAGCATCAGCGGCGACAGCAGCAGCAGTGCCCCGCTGGCCAGCACGATGTCGCTCGCGCGCTTGACCAGGCCGCTGACGCCGACGAACGGCGTCTCGCAGACCGCCACCACCGGGATGCCGTTCACGTCGTCGATGCGCGCCTGGATCAGGTCGAAGATGAAGATGTCCGGCACGAAGTAGATCGACGCCGTCGTGTCCTGCATCTCGTCGAGCAGCTTCAGCACCCGCGGCTGCGCGCTCATCGGCAGCGCGATGAACACTGCCTCGATGCCGTGCTGCTTCACATAGGCCGCGACGCCGTCGATGTCGCCCAGCACCGGGCCCTCCATCGGATCCAGCAGCGGTGCCTGCGCATCCGGCGCGTCCTGATCGGCGAAGAAGCCGGCGAACGAGAAGCCGAGCGCCGGCTCGGCGCGCAGGTCGCGCGCCAGCTTGCGGCCGATGTCGTTGGCCGACACCACCACCGCGCGGCGGAAGCCGTCGATCGCGAGCAGTTGCGGCACCAGGCGCGGGATCAGCCGGTGCGCGCTGTACTGCAGCACCGGCGTCAGCACGAACCAGGTCAGCAGCATGCGCGGCTCGAAGTGGCCGATGAAGCGCGTCGCATAGCCGAAGAAGACCATCATGCCGGCCACCAGCAGCCACTGCGCGACGATGCCGCTGAGCAGCCCGCGCTTCATGCGCCGGATCGAGACCTCGCCGGGAAAGCTCAGCGAGAAGGCGATCAGCGCGAGCACCAGTTCGCCACCCTCGAAGTCCTGCTCGCAGACGGCGCCGCTGATCAGCAGGCTCGCGACGATCAGCAGGGGATCGAGCGCCATGCGCACCACCGCGATGACCGACGTGCGGCCGCGGGCGAGTGGCGTGGTGTGCGACGAGATCAGCATGGGCAGACTGCGGGCACCGGGGGAAGAGATCGACGGCTGAACTTAGCGTCGATGTGTGACGGGGCGTCGTGGTGCGTGACATCGCGACGCACTTCTTCGGCCCGCGGACACGGGCCGGTCACCGGGGTGTCATGCCGGTGCGGCAGACGCGGGCGCGCGCTGGCGGCGCCGCATCCAGGCGAGCACGCCGACGCCGGCCAGCAGCATCGCGATCGAGCTCGCCTCCGGCACCGGCGCGATGCTCACCTTGAAGTTGACGACCATGTCGTCGTAGTCGTAGTCGGGGCCGAGCCGGCCGCGGCCGTCCTCGAACAGCAGCTTGCCCGACAGGCGGCCGCTGTCCAGCACGACACCGAAGCTGGCGTCGTTCCACGCATAGTTACCGGCGTTGCCGACAGCCGTGCCGCCGGTGCCCGGGCTCTGGAACGCGAAGTCGAGCAGCCCCGGCGCGAGGCTGGTCGTGATCAGCGTGCCGGCGCTCGCATGGTTGTCGATCATCGACGAAACCCCCGGGCCGAAGAACTGGTCGCGCAGCGTGGCCTCCGAGCCCTGGAAGGTGTAGGTGATGAAGGCGCGCTGGCCGGCATCCAAGCTCAGCCGCAGCTTGCCGACGATGAAACCGACGCCGGCGCCGACGACCTGGTTGGTGCCGGTGGTGGTCCGTGCCGCCGTGCCGTTGACGATCTCCAGGAAGCTTTCGGCGCGAGCGCTGCCGGGCAGCGCCACGCCGAGCACGGAACCGAGCACGAGACCAAGAGCAAGCAGACGTGGTGGCATGGCGAATCCGTCGAAGGGTGAGTGGATGGCGCGTGACAGCGTGATGACCCGCGGTCCGCGAGGTGTGACATGCGTGGCACATCACCGATCACGAAAGGATACGAACGCACCACGTCGCCAACTATCTCGGTTCGATGCCAAAGGCAGCTTGCCTACGTGCCGTTCGGACTACGCGCCCTCCCTTCGAACGAGGCCGCCAGCCCGATGGGCACTGCGCCGGACGGCATCCCCCTCATCTGAGGGTGTGAGCTCCAGGACATCAAACCGTCAACGCAACGCACTAGCCTGCAACGGCTCATCCCGGACGACACGATGCCCTTCCAACTCCCGCTGCCCGCGCTGGTGCGATGCCTGCCGTTCGTGATCTTCATCGCCGCGCTCGCGCTGCGCGGTGCGTTGGACGGCCGCAGCTTGGCGAACTTCGACACGCGCTGGCTCTACGCGCTGCAGGCCGGTGCGAGCGCGCTCGCGCTGGCGCTGCTGTGGCGGCAGTACGGCGAACTGCGGCCGCTGCGCCGCATGGCCGCGCGCCCGCTGCATGGCCTCGCGAGCGTGGGCATCGGCCTTGCGGTGGCGGTACTGTGGGTCACGCTGACCGAGCCGTGGATGCATGCCGGCGCGCCGGTGGCCGGCTTCGTTCCCGTCAGCGAGGATGGCAGCCTGCATGCCGGCCTGGTCGCGGTGCGGCTCGCAGGCGCCGTGCTGGTGGTGCCGGTGATGGAGGAATTGTTCTGGCGATCCTTCCTGATGCGCTGGGTCGACCGCCGCGACTTTCTCGCGTTGTCGCCGCGGCAGGTCAGCCATTTCGCGTGGGTCGCGAGTTCGGTGGTGTTCGCGATGGCGCACGACCTGTGGCTCGCGGGCCTGCTGGCCGGGCTGGCCTTCGGTGCGCTGTACCGGCGCACCGGGCAGATCTGGCATGCGATCCTCGCGCACGCGGTGGCGAACGCGGCGCTCGGCGTCTGGGTGATCGGCGAACGCGCCTGGGGTTTCTGGTGAGGGCATCCCCTGCGCTGTGGATGTTGTTGCTGGTGACCACCTGCCCGACCGCCCCGGCGGCCACCGCCGACGACCGCGGACTGCACGGTGCGGTCGGCCTGACGGTGCAGCGCGACGACAACCTGTTCCGGCTCGCCGACGACGTCACCCCCGCCGCGGCCGGCGTGACGCGCGACCCCGACGACGACGGCAGCCACCGCGGCGACACGGTGGTCGCGCCGTTCGCGACGCTGGACCTGACGCTGGCGTTCGGCCGTCAGCACCTCGGCATCGCGCTGACGCGGCGCGAGACGCGGCTGCAGCGCTACAGCGCCTACGACACCCGCACCGGTGAGCTGCGCGGGCACTGGGACTGGCAGCTCGGCAACGCGTTCGACGGCCGCATCGAATCGGGCGACAGCGACCAGGCGAGCGAACTGCGCGACTTCCTCGGTCCGCGCAGCAACGTACTGAACCTGCAGGACCAGCGCATCAATGCCAACTGGCGCCCGCGGCCGGATCGCCGCGTGACGCTCGACCTGCAGCGCCTGCGCGGCCGCAACGAGCTGCCCGAGCGCGCGACCAGCGACTACACCGTGCGCCTGAAGAGCATCGAGGGCGGCTGGACCACGCGGCTCGGCACCGAATGGACGCTGCGCTGGCGCGAGGCCGATGGCGAGTACCCGAACCGCGCGATCGTCGCCGCGACACCGGTCGACAACAGCTACCACCAGCGCGATGCCGACCTCGGCGTGGTGCTGCGGCCCGGCCGCCGCACGCGGGCCGACCTGCGCTTCGGGCATGCGACGCGGCGCCACGACCAGGTGCCGCAGCGCGACTTCTCGGGACACGCCGGCCGCGCCGCGCTGCAGTGGGAGGCGAGCGGCGCGCTGTCGCTGTCGCTCGAGGTGGTGCGCGACCTGAACGCGCTCGACGACTACGACCGCCTGTATGCGATCAGCACCAACCACGTGCTCGGCGCGCAGCTCGCGATCGCGCCGCAGTGGCAGCTCGCGCTGCGCTGGAGCGAGCAGCACCTGGACTTCGGCGGCGATCCCGCCAACGTGCTGACGCAGTTGCTCGGCCCGGCGCCGGCGCGCCGCGACCGGGTGCAGACGACGCGCCTCGCGCTGACCTGGCTGCCGGTCGAGCGGGTGCAGCTCGCGCTGTCGGTCGAGCGCACGCACCGCGATTCGACACGGCCGGGCCTGCAGTTCGTCGACACGCTGACCGGCCTGAGCAGCCAGTACAGTTTCTGACGGGAGTGGTGACATCGATCGGGGACATCAGGGACACTGCCGCATGAAGCTCGCCCGGCGCCGACTCGTCACTGCCGCCTCCCTCCTCGTGCTCGCCGACCCGGTGCGCGCATTGATGGCCGGTGCCGCACCCGATTCGCCCGATGCGCGCATCGACGCGAACACGCCGGCCTCGCCGTGGACCTCGGCGGTCGCGGTGCTGACGCCGGGCGGCGGCATCTACTCGGGCGTGGTGGTCGCGCCGCGTTTCGTGCTGACGGCCTCGCACGTGGCGGGCGGCGCGGCGCCGGCCGGGGTCACGGTGCAGTTGAACCACGAGGCGACGCCGCTGCTGATCGGCGTRACCGCGATCACCACCTTCCCGACCGCGTCGTTCCCGTACGACGACCTGTCGCTGATCACGCTGGCGAGCCCGGTGCCCGAGGGCGTCGAGATCCTGCCGATCTACCGCGAGGCGCCGCCGGCGCACCAACTGCTGACGCTGGTCGGCTATGGCGCGAGCGGCCACGGCGATGCGGGCATCAGCGTGCAGCGCTCGGCCAGCGTCAAGCGCAGCGGCCGCAATGTGCTCGATGGCGTGCAGAAGCGCGTCGACGGCTCGGGCCGCCAGAGCCTGTTCTTCCTGTACGACTTCGACGGGCCGTCGGGCACCGGGGCGTCAGGCGGCTCGACGCTCGGCAATGCGGTGGAGACCGGCGTCGCCGGTGGCGATTCGGGCGGGCCGGCGTATGCCGAGATCGATGGGCGGCGCTGGCTGCTCGGCATCAACACGGTGACCTTCTCGTCCGGCGCCGGCACGCCGGTGGACTTCCGCTTCGGCACGATCGGCGGCGGCATGCTGCTCAGCGATCCGCGCTTCATCGCGTGGCTCGAGACGCAGACCGGCGGCACGCTCGGACCGGTGCCGCAGGAAGGCCTGCCGCACCCGGCGTGGACGCTCGGGGCCGGTGCGGCAGGGTTGCTCAGCGCGCTGGGATGGGGTTGGCGGAGAAGGACGAGCCGTTCGGCCTGAGGTATCGAAGGCTTGCCCGTTGCGCGAGATGCGCCCGCAGTTGCCACTGCATGGCAGTGGCGCGAGACGCAGTGCAACTCAGCCGTCGATGTGCAGCAGCAACTCCGTCGGCGTGTAGGTCGGGGTGACCTTGTAGCCTGTCACCGAGATCGTACTGAACTTGCCACGCAGGCTCGCACCCTTGAGCACGCTCAGGGTGTCGCCAGCGCTCGGGGCGAAGCCGGGCTTGAAGTTCACCGCCAGCGTGCCGCCCGTCAGGGTCACCGCGCCGCCGGCGCTGATGCGGCCTGCGCCCGCATCGCCGATCTGCAGCGTCAGGTTGGCGCTGCCCAGGACCGAGAGTGCCCCGCCGATCGACAGCGTGGACGATGCACTGCAAACCAGCTGGCCTGCGCCCAGGTAGACGTCGCCCGTTCCGAGCGCCGAGGCCGAGCCGGCCACCAGCGAGCCGCCCGAGACCTCCGTACCGCCCGAATACGTGTTGGTGCCGGCCAGCGTCAGGGAGCCCGTGCCGGCCTTGCTGAGCTTGCCGGCGCCGGAGATGTCGTTGCGCCACGCGTCTGCAGCGTTGAAGCCACCGAGCGATGCGTCCATCGTGACCGTCACGTCGCCGCTGAACCCGCCGTAGCCGTCCGCGGCGGCGAACAGGTTCAGGCGGCCCCAGCCTTCGGCGTCATCGAGCGCGGGGAAGCCCGAGGGCAGCGCCGTGCTCTTCAACACCACGCGACGCTGGCCCGCATCGAGGTACGGCAGTCGCGTCTCCAGCAGCGCTTCAGCCCCCTTGGGCACCGTGGCGACCTTGCCGGCGGCGCCGATCGGTGCGAGCCCGTAGGTGAGGCGCCGCAGGTAGCTGGTCTTGTTGGCCGCGTGGTCGGCGAAGCGATCGGTCGACGCGTCGGCCGAATGGGCATAGGCATTGAGCGCTTCGGCCGTCGTCACGCCTGCCGCGGCCATCAGCGTGCCTTGTGCCTGGGCATAGGCCGCCTTCTTCAACGAAGCGTTGTTGGCGTCCACGATGTTCGCGGTCGCCGAAGCCTGGCCGAGGATGCGGCCACCGATCACGTCCAGCGGCGAGTGCATGCCGGCCAGGATGCGGTTCTCGCCGAGTTCGAGCCCACGCGCCAGGATTTCCTGGAAGCGCTGCGGCAACACGTAGGCCATGGCCACGGCATCGCGCGTGGCTTCCGCGGAATGGCCGCTGATGTAGCCGCCGTCGGTCCCCGGCGTGCTGCTCTTTGCCGGCACCAGGGACGGTGCGACCACCACGCTCGCGCTCCAGCGCCACGGCCTCGCATACTTGTAGAAGCGCTTGGCCGGCTCGGTGGAGGCATTGGTGCCGATGGCGCCGATGAAGTCGACGACGCTGCCGAAGGCCGCGTTGCCGCTGCCACCCACGCCGATGTTGTTGCCGCCATCGTTGTAGAGCACCGTGCCCGCATCGGCCGCCATGCCCGTGATGGTGGTGGTCTGCTGGGCGGCGGTGCGCCACGCGTTCGTCACGGGGCCGAGCCCGTCGGTCACGCTGTAGCCCTTGCCACGCCGGTCATCGAGATAGGCAGCCAGCTCCTGGGCGGCCGTGCGCCTGGACGTGGCGTCGACCACGTACTGGATGTTCGCGGCATGCGTGGCGGTGCCGAGCACGGTACCGTCGGTCGCGTCGGCAGGAATACCGGTCCAGCTCGAAGCGGTGACCGCGGGAAAGCTGCCGTTCGCGGCGGCGGTGGTGCCGGCGTCGACGATCAGCGTGCTCGGCTTCCAGATGTCGAGGAAGCCCGAGACGACGCGCACGCCGGCATTCGTGTCGAGCGCTGCATAGCGAGCATCACCGCGCTGGTTCGTGTACGCGAAGTCGACGAAGGGGGGCACCGCTTGCGCATCGGCCACCGGCGCCGTGTCGGCATGGCCCACACCCTGCGGCGCAGCGGGCGCCGAGACGGGACCCTCGCCTGCATCACCTCCGCCGTCACCTCCGCCACCACACGCGACCAACGCGAAGAGAGAAGCGATCGATGCGGCAATCAGGTGGCGTCGGCCGGGAAGCGAGTGCATGGTGAGGGGGTCCGTTGCAAAAGAGGCGGACTGTATCGACCCCTGATGAAGGCCCGATGACGCTCGCGGCACAGCGGACGAGTCACACGCGATTCATCGTGACCCGGTGTACTGGCCGCATGCCACTTGTCTCGCCCCGCCTTGCCGATCCCGCGCTCGCAGCCGCGAAAGCCGCCCTGTCGGTCGGCGGCCGCATCGCGTTCTGCGGCCCGATCGCCGAGCCCGGTTGCCCGGCCGGCGGCGGCTACGAGGCGGCCAACCGGCGCACCTGCGATGCGCTGGTGCGGCGCGGCCAGCAGGTGATCGAGTTGCGCTATCCGCACCCGGCCCGCTCGCGCTGGCGCAAGCTCGCGGGCTACGCCAGCAGCTTCGTGCGCAACGCCTGGTGGCTGCTGCGCCGGCGCGCCGACTACGACCTGCTGCACCTGACCCCGCTGAACATGCACTTCGCGCTGGCCGAAACCGTGCTCGTCTCGTGCGCGCGCCTGGCCGGCAAGCCGGTGCTGGTCGACGTGMGTGCCGGCACCTTCGTGCGCCACTACGAGGCCGGCAGCGCGCTGTACCGGCACACCATCGACCGCACGCTGCGGCTGGCCACGCAGGTGGCCGTCGAAGGTCCGGATTACGTCGCCTTCGTGCGCCGCCGCACGCACCGGCCGGTGCTGCATTTCCCGAACTATGTCGACGCACCGTCGCTGCAGCGCGAGTTGCCGGCGCGCCGCCTCGCCGCGGGCGACACGCTGCGGCTGGTGTGCTTTGGCCGCCTGGTGCCCGAAAAAGGCATCGAGACCGCGCTGCAGGCCCTCGGGCTGCTGATCGACCGAGGCCGCCCGGTCACGCTGGACCTGATCGGCGACGGCCCGCCCGACTACGTCGCGCGGCTGCGCGCGCAGCATGCCGGCCTGCCGGTCACCTGGCAGGCCGGCATGCCGATGCACGCGCTGCTGGAGCGCGCGGCACGGGCGCATGTCTTCGTCTTCCCGTCGCGGCACGACGGCGAAGGCCATTCGAACGCGCTGAACGAGGCGATGGCGCTCGGCCTCGTGCCGGTGTGCAGCGCGCAAGGCTTCAGCCGCGGCGTGGTCGGCAATGCCGGCATCGTGCTGCCGGTCGCCGCCACCGCCGCCGACTACGCCGACGCGCTGGACGGACTGTGCGCCGCCGACCGCTGGACCCGCCTGTCGGCACGGGCCGCAGCCCGCGTGCGGGCGCTCTACAGCGAAGACGCGACGCTGCCGGCGCTGCTCGACACCTACCGCCGCATGCTCCTCACGCGCTGATCACACGGCGAGCCCCGACTGCCGCAGCCACAGCTCGAAGTTCAGCAGCATCCACAGCGGCTTCTCGTGGTTCTGCCGGCCCTGCAGGTGCTCGTCGACATGGCGCTGCACCACCGCCCGGTCCAGCAGCGCGCGGCTGGCGGCGTCCGGCCCGAGCAGCGCGTCGACCAGCAGCCCGCGCAGCTCGCCGCGCAACCACAGGTGGATCGGCATCCGGAAACCGACCTTGGGCCGCGCCAGCACCGCGGCCGGCAGCCGCTGCGCGACCGCGGCGCGCAGCACCCGCTTGGTCGCGGTGCCGCGCACGCGCTGCCGGTCCGGCAACGAGGCTGCGAGCTCGATCAGCTCATGGTCCATGAACGGCAGCCTCGCCTCGATCGAGGCCGCCATCGTCATGCGGTCGCCGCGTTCCAGCAGGTTGTCGGGCAGCCAGCTGGTCTGGTCGAAGTACAGGATGCGGCGCAGCGCCGACGCGTCGTGCGCCGATTCGAACGGGTAGCTCGCGCCGTTGCGCAGGCGCTGCGGCAGCCGGCCGCACAGCGCCTGCACCTGCTCGGGCGCGAGCGCGCCGAACCAGCGCGGCATGCGGTCCTCGAAGGCCTCGACCCCGAGCGCCTGCACCGCCACCTTGATGCGGCGTGCGCCGTACGGCAAGGCGTGCACCAGCGGCTCGACRACGCGCCGGCGCAGACCGCGCGGCAGCGCGAGGTAGGGGGCGGCCAGGCGCTCGTAGACGTGCTTCGGGTAGCCGCCGAGCGCCTCGTCGCTGCCCTCGCCGGTCAGCACCATCTTGACCGAGCGGCTCGCGGCCCGCGCAAGCAGGTACATCGGCACGTCGGCCGGCTCCGAGACCGGCGCGTCGCGCAGCCCGGCGATGCGCGGCAGCCAGTCGATCACCTCGCGCTGCGTCAGCATGATCTCGGTGTGCACAGCACCGACGTGGCGCGCCACCCGCGCCGCATGCGCGAGCTCGCTGTAGCCCGCCTCCTCGAAACCGACCGCGAAGGTTCGCACCGGCGGGCCGCCACGCGCCGCCATCGCGGCGACGATCGCCGACGAATCGAGGCCGCCGGACAGGAAGGCGCCATACGGCACCTCGCTGTCCATCATCAGGCCCACCGTCTCGTCGAGCTTGTCGCGCAGCGCCTGCGCGGCCTCGGCGTCGTCGAGCTTGCTGCCGGTCCGTGCCGTGCCATCGTGCGGCCGGTAATAGCGGTGTTCGTGCAGGCCGCCAGCCGACCAGGTCAGGTGGCAACCGGGGCTCAGCTTGCTGACCCCGCGCCACCAGGTCTGCGGGCCGGGCACGTAGCGGTACTGCAGGTAGTGCGGCAGCACGTCGGTGTCGAGGCGTGCCTCGAAGCCGGGCCATGCATGGAAGGCACGCAGCTCCGACGCGAACACCAGCGTGTCACCGACCTGCGCGTAGTAGAGCGGCTTCTCGCCGAAGCGGTCGCGCGCGAGGAACAGGCGCTGCGCCGAGGCGTCCCACAGCGCGAACGCGAACATGCCGCGCAGGTGCTCGACGCAGGCGGTGCCGTACTCCTCGTAGGCGTGGACGATGGTCTCGGTGTCGGACGCGGTCGCGAAACGGTGGCCGCGCGCCTGCAGCGCGGCGCGCAGCGCGCGGTGGTTGTAGATCTCGCCGTTGAACACCAGCTGCAGGCTGCCGGTCTCGTTGCCGATCGGCTGGTCGCCACCGGACAGGTCGACGATCGCCAAGCGCCGGTGGCCCAGGCCGACCTGGCGGCGGCCCTGGTCGAAATCGGCCAGGTGGTAGCCGACGGCATCCGGCCCGCGGTGCTGCAGCGTGTCGGCCATGGCCCGCAGCAGCGCCCGCGCATCCGGCCGGGCCCCTCCGATGAACCCGACGATGGCGCACATGCGTTGCTCCCTCTCCTGCGGACGATGCTAGGGACGCATTGCGTAACCCGCGTTACAGACCGGAGGCAGCGGCCTGCCGCCGGCATGAGCCGTTCGGCCCATGCGCGGCGAGCGACCGGCCGCGGGGGCGCCATCGGCAGCGGCAAGACTGCAGGCCATGCCCCGACAAGTGCCTTTCCTGACCCTCCTCGTGGCGATGGCCCTGCTGAGCGGTGCCACCTCCAGCCCTGCTGAAGAACCCGGCCGTGTGCTCGACGGACGCGGCCTCCCCGCCGACCGCCTCGCCGGCTGCGACAGCCTCGCCGAAGGCGGCGACTGGATCGACGACCAGGACCGCACCTTCCGCCGCCTCGTGCCACGCGACTGCTACTTGTCCGAAGACAACCCGCCGCAGTTCTGGTGGGCGCCGCAGCTCGAAAAGATGCTGCGCGGCGTGGTCTACACGCTGCATGTCACGAGTGACGGCGACCCGGCCTTCGCGATCGACGTGAACACGCCCGACCCGTTCATCAGCCTGCCGCGCAGCCTGCCGGCCGGCGACTACCGCTGGAGCGTCGACGCGCGCGACGACCAGGGCGTCGTGCACGGCCGCGTGCGCCGTTTCTCGATCGATGAGCAGCGTTCGCGCGAGCAGGTGGTGCCCGATGCGGCGCAGGTGCTCGCGCTGTTGGCGCAGCGGGCAGGCGACCGGCCGAAGATGTTCCCGCCGCCGGCCGCCCGCGTGGCGATGCAGGCGGCGCTCGACGATCCGCAGCAGCGCCAGCCCGACCTGAAGCGCGTGCGCCTGGCAGCCCGCCGCTATGCCGGGCTGGTGGATGCCGCCGATCCGCTGTTCACCGGCCGCGCCGACGCCGGCACCGAGCTGGACGCCATCACCGTGCTCGGCATCGGTGCCACGCTCTCACCCGGCCTGCCGGACCGCGCCGCCTTCGCCGCCGTCGCGCGCGAACGCCTGCTCGCGCTGGCCGATACCACGCCCGGCAGCCGCTGGGATCCGCTCGGCAGCAGCAGCGAGACGGCGGCCGACGACCGCCTCAACCGCGTGGTGTTCCTCGCCCTCGCACGTGGCCTCGACCTGCTGCAGGCCGAGCTGAGCGACCCGCAGCGCCGCGCGGTGCGCGACGCGGCGCGCACGCGGCTCGCGCAGTACGTCGACGAACGGCTGCGCGGCCCGGCCGGCCGGCGCGACCGATTGCTGTTCGGCATGACCTTCCCGTACCGCTCGCACGAGGTCGAGGGCATGAACTTCGCGGTCGAGGCGCTCGCGTTGCTGGCCGGCGAGGACCCGGCCTTCGACGAGATGTTCGGCGTGTGCTGGCAGACCTGGCGCAGCCTGATGCCCGCCTACGGCAGCGCGGATGGATCGGACGGCAACGGCACGGCCTACGGCTGGCACGGCTTCGGCCAGCTGGTGCAGGCGGTCTTCGTGCTGCGCAACGCGCTCGGCACCGACTTATTCTCACGCCGCGCGGCCTTCGCGAACGCCGGTCGCCGCCTCGTCTACACGACCCCGCCGATCACGCCGTTCGCCTTCACCGAAGGTCCGCCGTGGAACACGCCGGCCCGCTTCACCGGGCCGGTGCCGGTGTTCGGCGACGAGGCCTCGGACCCGTCGGTGTCGTACCACGCCGTCGTCGCGGCGGACCGCGAGTTCCGGCTGTACGAGTCGCTGGTCGACACCGCCGACCGCCCGCTCTACGGCTGGTACCGCCAGCAGGCGCGCGACACCTACCCCTACCTCGCCGATGCGGACTACCGGCCGCTCTCGCGGGCCCTCGCGCTGCTGGCGCCGGTGCGGCCCGACGCCGGCACGGAGTACCCGCAGGACACGCCCGACGCCGCCGCATTCCCCGAATCGGGCCAGGTCGCGCTGCACACCTACCTGGCCGATCCGCAGCGCAGTTCGCTGTACTTCATCAGTGGCCGCTTCGGCTCGTTCAACCATGCGCAGGCCGAGCAGAACGGCTTCGTGCTGCACCTGGCCGGCGAGCCGGTGCTGATCGGCGCGGGCTACTACGACAGCTACTGGTCGCCGCACCACGCCGGCTACACGCGGCGCACGCTGTCGAAGAACGCGATCACCTACGATGGCGGGCGCGGGCAGGCCGAGACGCCGGGCGGCACAGCCACGCGCCAGAGCGTCGGCTCGGCGGACTTCAGCGGCCGGTTGCTGAACCTGTCGCTCGGCAGCGTCGACAACGGCAGTGACCTCGACATCGGGACCGGCGACGCCACCCTCGCCTACCGCAGCTGCCCCGACCAGCTGCTGCAGAACCCCGGTTGCCAGCACCGCGACTACCTTCAGCCTGTGACCCGCGCGATTCGAAGCGTCGCGTTGTGGCGCCGGTCGCAGGCACCGCTGTTCCTGGTCTACGACCGGCTGGCCGGTGCCACGCCGCACACCTGGGAATGGAACCTGCACGCGTACAAGCCGTTCGAGGTGGTGAGCGAGGGCCTGCCGGACGGCACGCCCTGGACGGTGCGCGCCCGCGGGCCGTCGGGCAACACCGAGGTCTGCATCGACCTGTACGGCGCCGACCTGGTGTTCACGCAGACGGAGGGCTTTCCGATCCCGCCGGCCACGCCGCGGCCGACGCAGTGGCACGGCCGCTTCGCGACCCGGCAACCGTCGACCGATGCGAGCTTTCTCGCGGTGCTGCGGCCTGGCTGCGTGGCCGGACCGGCGCGCGCGACGCTGGACCTCGGCACGGGCATCGCCGCCGTCGAGCTGGCGCCAGCGGCAGACGCCACGCAGCCGGCGCGCTCGATCACCTTCGACGACGCCCGGGTGCTGCTGCAGGGGCCGGACCATGGTCCGAACGAGTAACGGGCGGCGCATCGCGCACATCGGCCTGTCACACGGCGGCGCGATGCTCGCGGGTCCGCCGGCGGGCCACTGAAGCATGATCCCCACCGTCTTCCACCAGATCTGGATCCACCGTGACCGGCCCGAGCTGCCGGCCGAGTTCGCCGCGCTGCGCGACAGCTGGCTGCGCCTGCACCCGGGCTGGCGCTACCGGCTGTGGAACCTCGGCAACCTCGATTTCGCGCCGCGCCGGCCTGAGCTGATCGCGCAATGCAGTTCGTACGCGCAGATGGCCGACGTTCTGCGCCTCGAGATCCTGCTGGCGCACGGCGGCGTCTACCTCGACACCGATTTCGAATGCTTCCGTCCGATCGACGCGCTGGTCGCGCCGGCCCGCGTGTTCGCCTGCTCCGAGAACGGCAGCGCGATCTCGACCGGCATCCTCGGTGCCGAGCCCGGCGCCGCGCTGGTGGAGCGCCTGCTGATGAGCCTGCCGGCGCGCATCGGCCGCGCGATGCCGAACCAGGAAACCGGGCCGGGCCACGTGACGCGCGAGCTGCTGCGCGGCGGCTTCGACGGCACGCTGACGCTGTTCCCGACGCCCTTCTTCTACCCCTACGCGTCCGGCGAGCCGCGCGCCACCGCGCAGAGCCACCCGCAGGCCTACGCCGCGCACCACTGGGCGCATTCGTGGGCGCAGCCCGAAGACCGCAACCGCTGGCTGCGCCTGCGTCGCCGCGTGCTGTCGGCGCTCGGGTTGCAGCCGCCGCGGCGCCAGCCGGGCTGATCCGAATGGCGCCCGACGTGTCGGTCGTGATGCCGGTGTTCAACGGCGCGGCCTACCTGCGCGAGGCCATCGCGAGCATCCTCGGCCAGACGCACGCGGCGCTCGAGCTGATCGTGATCGACGACGGCTCGCAGGACGACTCGGCCGCGATCGCCGCGTCGTTCGGCGACCCGCGCCTGCGGCTGCTGCGCAACGACGGCAACCGCGGGCTGGTCGAGACGCGCAACCGCGGCATCGATGCGGCCAGCGGCCGCTTCATCGCGTTTCTCGATGCCGACGATGTCGCGCTGCCGCAGCGCCTGGCCGTGCAGCTCGCGGCGCTGGACAGCTACCCGGCGCTCGCGGCGGTGGGCAGCGCGGCCCAGCCGATCGACACCACCGGACGCACGCGCTCGGCACCGTGGCGCATGCCGGGCGACCCGGAGTTCTGCCGCGCGATGCTGCTGTTCCGCCAGTGGTTCGTCACCTCCAGCGTCACCGCGCGCGCCGAGGTGCTGCGCGCGCTGCGCTTCTCGCCCGAGGTGCCGCTGGCCGAGGACCTGCACCTGTACCAGCGCCTGGCCGAGCGCTGGCGCGCGCGCAACCTCGACCAGGTGCTGATCCGCTACCGGCTGCACGGCCAGAACACGACGACGACGCGGCGCGCGGAACTGCGGGCGTCGCTGGGCGTCATCCACCAGCGGGCCCTGGCCCGGCTCGGGATCGCCGCCGGTGACGAGGAGCTCGCGCTGCACCGCTCGATCGAATGGCACGACCGGCCGGTGGATGCCGGCTGGCTCGCCGAGGTCGAGGCCTGGCTGCGGCGCATTCGCTCGGCCAACCTCGCTCATGGGCGCTACGAGCCGCAGGCTTTCGCGGCGGCTCTGTCCGAGGTATGGCTCTCGGCCTGCGAGGCGGCGAGCACCACCGCGCAGCGCGATGCGGTGCTGCGCTTCGCCGGCTCGCCGCTCGCCGTGTGGCGCGGCACACCGCTGGCCCGCCTGTCGAAGCTCGCGCTGCGGCCCTGGCTGGCGGCGCAGCGAGCCGCGGCATGACCGCCCTGGCCCGCCTGCGCACGGCGCTGCAGCCGCACCTGCGCGATGCGCGCCTGCGCCGCAGCCTGTCGAACATCGGCTGGAGCGGCAGCGAGAAGCTGCTGCGCCTGGTGATCGGGCTGGTGGTCGGGCTGTGGGTCGCCCGCTACCTGCAGTCGCATGCGTATGGGCAGTTGCAGTTCGCCGTCTCGTGGGTCGCGCTGTTCAACGCGATCGCATGGCTGGGCGTCGGCGAGACGGTGCTGCGCGACCTGGTGCAGCGCCCCGCCGACGAAGGCCGCATCCTCGGTGCGGCGCTGCTGCTGCGCGTCGCCGGTTCGTGCCTGGCGGCGGGCCTCGCGGTGGCCGGCGCGCTGTGGTTCCATGCCGCCGACCCGCTGGTGCTCGCGATGGTGCTGGTGCTGAGCCTGGCGATCCCGTTCGCCGAGGCACCGGCCGGCGTCTTCCTGTGGTTGCAGGCCCATGGGCGCCTGCGCGGCGCGGTGCTCGCGGTCAACGCCACGCGGCTCGCGGCGGCGCTCGCTAAGGTCGCGTTGATCGTGCTGGGCTTCGGCGTGCTCGCGTTCGCATGGGTCGGGCTGGCCGAAGCGGTGCTGACCTGCGCCGCGATCTTCGCGATCTGGTCCGCGATGGCCGGGCACCGCCCGCGCTGGTCGGCGGACGCGGCCGGCGCCTGGCAGATGCTGGCGTCGGGCGCGCCGCTGGCGCTGGCCGCGCTGGCGACCTCGCTGAACAGCCGCGTCGACCAGCTGATGCTGGGCTGGCTGGCCGGCTTCGGGCAGGTCGGCCTGTACGCCGCGGCGACCCGGTTCTCGGAGATCTGGTGGATCCTGCCGCCGATGCTGCTGAACTCGATCGCGCCGGCCTACATCTACGGCCACGACGGCGATGCGGCGATCCGGCGCCGCGTCGCGTGGATCAGTGCCTCGCTGGCCGTGCCCGCGGTGGCGGCCTCGGTGCTGACCACGCTGTGGGGCGACGCGCTGGTCGCGCTCGCGCTCGGCCCGGGCTACGCCGGCGCCGGCGCCATCCTCGCGGTGCACATCTGGCTGACGGTGTTCCTGTTCCTCGATGCGCCGCTGTCGCACTACCTGGTCGCCACGCACCGTCAGCGCTACCTGACCGGCAAGACGCTGCTGACGCTGGCCGCCAACCTGGCGCTGAACGCGTGGCTGGTGCCGCGCCACGGCGCGCTCGGCGCGGCGATCGCGACGCTGGCCGCGACGGCCGCCGTCAACACCGGCTTCTACGCGCTGTGGCGCGGCACGCGCGACATCGTCCGCCTGCAGCTCGCGGTCGCACGCCTGCTGGCCTTCGACGCGTGGCGCATCGGCTTTCGCCAACTCCAACGACTCTTCGCCGTACCCCCATGACACGCCTGAAGCACCACATCGCCCATCTGCTGCGCCCCGCCGCCCGCGCCTACGTGCGCTACGGCGACGGATGGCCGGGCCGCGAGACTGTGTTCCGGCGCTTCTCGTGGGTGGCCGACGCCGGCCGCACGCGCACCCGCTACGGTTTCCGGATGGCCTACCAGTCGGGCGACCTGATCCGCCGCAACATCCACTGGTTCGGCGTGTGGGAGCCGACGCTCAGCGAGTTCGTCGCCTCGCGGCTGAAGCCGGCCGACGCCTTCATCGACATCGGCTGCAACGTCGGCTGGTACAGCCTGCTGGCCGCGTCGCTGGTCGGCCATGAGGGCGAGGTGCTGGCGATCGACGCGTCGGCCGAGATGGGCGAGATGCTGGCGGCCAACGTCGCGTTGAACGGGTATCGCAACATCCGCTTCGTGCACGGCGCGGTGTCGCACGAGGTCGGCGAGCTGACGCTGTATCCCGGCACCTCGGGCAACAGCGGCCAGGCGTCGGTGGTGCTGAACCCGGCCGCGGCGGCGGGCGTCACGGTGCGCGCGGCGCCGATCGGCGACTGGGTCGAGCCCGCGCTGTGGCAGCGGGCCCGGCTGGTGAAGGTCGACATCGAAGGCGCCGAAGGCCATTTCGTCAAGGGCCTGGGCGATTCGCTGGAGCACCTGCGCCGGGACTGCGAGATCCTGATGGAGCTTGCACCGGCCGCGCTGGCGCAGGCCGGCATGCCGGTGGACGACGTGATCGCGCGGCTGCGCCGCAGCGGCTTCCTTCCGTACCGCATCGAGAACCGCTACGACGCCGCGTTCTACGCGCGCGAGGCGCACGCGCTGCGGCTGCCGCGCGTGCGGGAGACGCCCACCGAGATGATGGACGTGGTGTTCTCGCGCACCGAGGCCGATTTCCTGCCTTGGCGGCTTTGAACACGATCTACGGTGGCGCCGGCCCCACCACGCGCGCCGGCATGCCGACCGCGAGCATGCCGGCCGGCACGTCGGCCAGCACCACCGCGTTGGCACCGATCCATGCGCCACGGCCGATGTGCACCGGCCCGAGGATCTTGGCGCCGGAGCCGATGTGCACGTCGTCGTCGATCACCGGCACGCCTTGCGAGGTGCCGGTGCCGCCGATCGTGACGCCGGGCGCGAGCACGACGCGGTCGCCCAGCACCGCGTCCTGGTGGATCACGATCGCGAGGCCCTGGTAGCCCAGCAGCACGCCCCGGCCGAGCCGCGCCGACGGTGGCAGCACCACCGAGAACAGCACCCGGTTCAGGCCGTACAGCAGGCGCGGCAGGATGGGAACGCCGGCGCGGTGCAGCGCGTGGTAAATGCGGTAGAGCCGCAGCGCCGCCATCTCAGCCCTGCCTGCGGTTGACGGCGACCACGCGGCGCAACACGGCCGCCACATCGCGGCCGAGCACGTCATAGGAGCGCAGTTGCAGTGCCCGCTCGCGCGCGTGCAGCGCCTCGGCCCGGGCCTTCGACGGATCGGCGAGCAGCGCCGAGAGGCCGTCGGCAAACGCCTGCGCCGACCACGCGACGCAGCGCCCGCCGCCGCAGGCCTCGAGCAGTTGCCGCTGGTCCGGGATGTCGTTGGCGACCACCGGCAGGCCGAGCGCCAGGTACTCGATGACCTTGGTCGGTGACGAGACATCGTGCAACGGTCCCGGCGGCACCGCGGACACGCAGACCGCCGCGCGGCGCGCGAGCAACGCCCAGGCTTCGTCCATCGGCATCGCCCCGGCGAACTCGACGGCGTGCCCGACACCGCGCGACACCGCGTGCGCATGCAGCCAGTGCAGATCGGCCGCATGCGGGGACGATCCGACCAGCAGCAGCCGGGCCTCGGGYACCCGCTGCCGGAGCAGCGCGATCGCGTCCACGACGACATCCAGCCGGCGCGCGCGGTCGAGCGAACCCAGGTAGGCCACGACGGGCGCGCCCGACGCATCAGGGCTTGGCACTCCGCGCAACAGGTTCGCATCGACGCCCATCGGCACCGCGGAGACCTGCGCCTGCAGCGCCGGATGCCGCCGCAGCAGCTGCTGCCGCATCGCATCGCTCTGCACGAACACATGGGTGGCCTGCCGCAGCACGCGGCGGTTCTCGATCCACGCCCCCAGCCGGCCGCGCAGCCCGACCAGCGCAGCGTGCAGCGGCCGACCACGCCGCCGATGGTCCTCGGCGCCGGCGCGGTCCCCCAGCGGGATCGGGAACGACATCCAGTAGAGACAGGTCGTGCGGCGCAGCGCGGCCAGCCCGAACAGCAAGGCACCGACCAGCGGCCGGTCGCGCACGACGATCGCGTCGTAGTGGCCCGAAAGCCGCCACAGCAGCCGTGCCTGGCGCCACCAGCTGCGCGGGTCGGTCGCGGCGCCGACCTCGAACTGCCGGCCGCGGCAGGGCATTCCCGGCACTGCCGCCGCGCCGGCATGGCCGACATAATCCGTCTCGATGCCGCGCTCGCGCAGGCAGCGGTCGAACAGCACGCGCACGTCGACCCGCGCCGGCGGCAGCGGATCGCGCAGGAACATCAGCAGCCTCATGCCCGCGGCAGTGCGGCCAGCCGGCGCTGCCAGAACATCAGGTAGCCGACCGAGAACGCGTAGAAGAACTGCATCGAGTGCGAGTCGACCACGGTGTCGTTGTACGGCAGGCTGGCCAGCGCGAGCAGGAACAGCCCGGCGGTGGCCTGCAGCGCGCCGCGGTGGGCAGCAGGAATGCGCTCGTCGCGCGACAGGCGCCAGGCCGACAGCAGCGCGACCACGAGCAGGCCGAGGATCACCGACAGGCCGAGCAGCCCGAGGTCCCACAGCGCCACCGTGAGGGTCGAGGTGGTCAGCGCGAACACGAAATGCTTCGCCGCCTCGCCCTTGCCGAGCATCGCGCTCGCGCGCGAGGCCCGCGGCCCGTAGCCGACCCAGCGCCCGTGCGGCGGGCCGAACCCGCCCTCCTGCACCCAGATCAGCGGCGCGCCGACGCGGCTGACCTCACCGGTCACGCGGTTGATGTTGTGGCTGAGCTTGATGTCGGCACCGACCGCGTACGCCAGGTAGTCGCCGGCGCCGGAGTCGACCCGCGCCGAGGCCACCGGCTTGTAGTAGACGAGCCGGTAGTAGGTGAAGGTGCCGGCCAGCAGCGCGGTGGTGACCAGCAGCACGCCCGTCACCAGCGCGGGCCGGCGGCGCAGCTCGGGGAACAGCACGACGCCGAGCATCAGCGGCGCGAACACGAAGAAGGCCTTGACCTCGGCGAACATCAGGCTCGCGACCGACGACAGCACGACTGCTGCCGCCAGCCGGCCGCCGAGCGCGCCATGCGTCCACAGCGCGATCGCCAGGCCCATGCCGTAGGCGCCGAACAGCGCGAGCGTGCCGCTGGCGCCGCCGCCCTCGGGATCGCCGCCATAGGTGCCGACCACCGAATCCCAGCTGGCGCCGCTGGCGAAATTCATGAAGTGCTGCTGGACCGCGAACGGCAGCTGCAACGCGGCGATGCCGAGCGCGAGCCGGAAGCAGACCAGCAGCTGGCGCTCGGTCATCGCGCCGGCAGCGATCGCGAAAGCGGTGGACCAGACGAAGAAGTAGTTGCGCGCGCCGACCAGCGCATACAGGAACGGCGTCTCGTTGAACGCGACCGACAGCAGCGTCAGCGCGAACAGCGCGAGCAGGCACCAGGTCAGCGGTTGCACCGGCGTGGGCGCGGACGGCCGGATGGACCGTGCGAGCGCATCGATCGGCAGCTTGAGCCACAGGAACAGCGCCAGCGCATACGGCAGCCAGTGCGCCTGCAGGATGTGGCCGTAGTACATCAGCAGCCCGACGCCGAAGAACGCGAGGCCGAACATGCCGTAGACGATCGCCCAGGTCGGCACGAACAGCAGCGCCAGCCCGCCGATCGCGCCGACGACCATCAGCGTGAGCTGCGGCGACTCGACCGCGATGACCAGCCCGGCGAAGGCGGCCAGCGCCATCGGCACCAGCACCGCGGTGGCGATGGCCGCCCCCTGTCCCCAAGGCCGACCCCGCAGCCGCCCCCAGGGCCTGGCGGTCAACGGCGGCACTGCGGCCGGCCCTCAGGCATCCGGCCCGGCCAGCCGGCGCCGCCAGGCCGGCTCGACCGCACCGAGCAGCGCGCGCATGAAGTCGTCCTGCGCCGCATACGCGGCAGCAGGGTCGCGCGACAGGTTGGAGACCCGCACCAGCAGGCCGTCCGGGATGGTGCCGAGCAGCCCGTAGCGCACCTGCGTCAGCAGCCGCCCGGCGCGGTCGATGACGATGTGGTCGCCCATCGTGAACCAGTAGCTGACCGGCTCGGAGCGGTTGCCCTTGTGCGCATGCATGCGCACCAGCGGCACCTCGCCCGAGGCGAGCGCCATGCGGTCGCGGTGCACGTCCTGCACCGCGAAACCCTGCGCGGTGTAGCAGACCTCCTGGCGGTGCGCCTTCAGGCTGTCGGACTGGTCGCCGCCCCAGGCCACGACCAGCATCATCCGTTCGCCGCGCGCGTTGACATAGGCGCGCGAGACGATCTGGCCGTACAGCTTGTCGAGGTTCTCCTGCACGTCGGGCGTCGGCGCGATCGGCGTCACCGACTTGTCCACCGTCCAGGCGCCGAAGCGGGTCGGCAGCACGGTCTCCAGGCTGAAGGCCGGCTGCACGACCGGCACCGGCCGCCAGGCGTTCGCCAGCGCCGCGCAGGCGAGCATCGCGATGCCGGCGACCCACGACCACGTGCGTGCATTCATGCCGTTCGCCTCTTCATCTTTCTCATCAGCCAGTCGAGGACCACCAGCACCACCAGCGCGACCACGAACAGCAGCACGCCCGAGACGTTGTGCAGGAAACCCTGGCCGACCTCGTCACCGAAGTGGTAGGTCAGCAGGATCAGCACGATCACGCGCACGACGTTGGCGACGAACGCGATCGGCACGATGGCCGCCAGCAGCACGCCGTTGCGCAGCCAGCCCGGCGTGTAGGTGAGGTGCATGTACAGCAGCCCGAGCGCGGCCAGCGAGTAGATGGAGTTCAGGCCCGAGCAGGCATCGGCGACCAGCATGCGGTACGGGCCGATCGAGATCACGACCCCGTCGCGCGCCATCGGGTAGCCGGCATTGAACAGCAGCCACTCGGCCGCCACCGACACATGCTGCTTCAGCTCCGAGGTCAGCGCCACCATCACGAAGCCCGGCAGCGGCACCATGAAGACCAGGAACAGCAGCGGGAACCAGGCCACGCGCAGCGCCGCGACGCCCCAGAACAGCAGCAGCGTGCCGGCGAGGATCGGCAGGTGCGCGACGACCTCGAACAGCATCAGGTTCTGCGAGCGGCCGACGAAGTACAGGAACAGCCCGGGCAGCAGCAGCACCGCAGCGGCCCCCGGCGACGGCTTTGGCGGCAGTGCGAGCAGCGACTGGCGGGCGCGCCACGCGAGCCACCAGAACACCGCGACGATGATCATCCCGTGCTCGTAGGCCTCCTCGTTCCACAGCGTCGCGTGCAGGCTGAGGTAAGTCGGCAGCAGCAAGGCCGCCAGGCCGACAGCGGTCGGCGCCCACGCGCKCGGCGACGGCAGCGCCATGGCATCGGGAGGTGTCAGCACGGTGGACATGGCGCTGCGGCTTCTTCAGCGTTCGTTGATGACGGCGCCGAGCACGACGACGCTGTGGCGGGTCAGCTGGTCGGCCAGCCGCTGTGCGTCGGCCATGCGGGTGCGGTTGCGCCGCGTGACCAGCAGGCAGCCGCTCGCGCGCACCGCGGCGGTCAGTGCCTCGCTGAACTGCGCGGCCGGCGGCGTGTCGATCAACACGAAGGCGTAGCGCTGTGCGAGCGTGCCCAGCAGCAGGCCGAACTGGCGGCGCTCCAGCAGCGGCTGCGCGCCCGGTTTGAACTGGCCGGCCGACAGCAGGTGCAGGCGCGGCTTGCCCGGCACGGCACGAATCGGTGCGCGCAGCACGTCGCGCGACAGGTACTCGGTGAGGCCGGTGCCGGCTTCCATGCCGAACAGCGTGTGCAGCGACGGCTTGCGCAGGTCGGCATCGATGACCAATGTGTCCTCGTCCATCTGCGACAACTGCACCGCGAGGTTCGCGCAGACGTGGCTGCGGCCCTCGTCCGCGCCGTGGCTGACGACCGCCAGCGTGCGCTGCTCCGGATCGTTGCCGAACCAGCGCAGCACCAGCTGAGAGCGGACGGCCCGCAGCACCTCGCTCTGCGCATCGCCCAGGCGCGACGGCAGCGCAACCGCGTCGGCGTCGATCGTCGCGGGATGGAAGTCCATGTCGAACTGGCGCGCGAGCGCGAGGTCGATGTCGGCCCGCACGACCAGGCCGAGCGCGATCGCGAGGTCGCCGAAGCGCCTCGGGTTCTGCGACTGCTGCGCCAGCACGAGGTCGACGTGGCGGCTTTCGATGCGGCCCAGCTCGACGAGGATGTTGCCGAGCCGGTTGCCGGCGGGTGGGCGCGGCGGCTCGACCGGTGCGTCGATGTCCTTCGCGTCGATGTCTTGCGTGTCGGCTGCGATCTTCAGGGTGCGGACCACGTCAACTTCCTTGGTGGGCGGCGGGCGCCGCGTGCCAGTCGAGCGCGGCGGGCTCGCCGCGCATCGGCAGCGTGCGGGGGATCGAACCGAACACCGGCAGCTTCAGCCCGGCCTCCAGCTCGTCGACGGAGCGGATGCGCCGGTCGATCAACTCGACGAGGAAGGCGGCCGCCACGCCCAGCAGCAGGCCCAGCACGCCGCTGAGCAGCAGGTTGCGCTGCACCTTCGGGCTCGAGCGCTCGGCCGGAACCGTTGCGGCATTCAGCACGTAGGCATTGGTCTGGGTGTTCTGGCCTTCCAGGCGCGTCTGGGCCAGGCGCTGCAGCGCGGCGTCGAACACGCGCTGTGCGTTCTCGGCCTCGCGCTGCAGCGTAGACATCGCATCGCGCTGCTGGCGCAGCTGCAGCACGCGCTGCTTCTGCGTCGACACCGCGGCGCGCAGCCCGGCCTCGCGGCGGTCGGACACGCCGGAGACGCTGGCGATGCTGCCGCTGGCGTTCGCCAGCTCGGTGTCGAGGCGCTCGCGCAGGCTGGTGCGCTCGGCCAGCATGCGTTCGAGCGTCGGGTGGTTGCGCCCGTACTGCTGGCTCGCCTCCTGCACCCGGGTCTCCGACCGCAGCAATTCCGTGCGCAGCGCCTGCACCACCGCCGTCGCGCCGATCTCGGGCACGCTGCGCACGCTGGCCACGCCGCCATCGCTCCGCGAGCGCGCATCGACCGATTGCGACTGCGCCATCGCGAGCTGCTGCGACAGTTCCGCGAGGCGGCTGTTCTCGACGTCGAGGCGTTCGTCGTTGGCGACGATGCCGTTGGTCTGCTGGAAGGCCGACAGCTTGGCCTGCGCCTGCTCCAGGTCGGTGCGCAGGCTCTTGAGCTGCTCGTCGAACCACGAGGCGTACAGCCGCGACGGCTGGTTGCGCAGCTCCAGGCTGGTGGCGATGTAGGTCTTCGCCCAGGTGTCGGCGACGCGTGCGGCGAACTGCGGGTCGGCGCCGGTGAAGCTCAGGTTGACGACCGAGCTCTCGCGCGAGGGCTTGATCTCGAGCTTCTTCGACAGCACGCCGGCGTAGTAGCCCTCGACGCTGCCCTTGCCCTGCGTGGCCTCGCGCCACTGTTCGACCGCCTGCGTGTTGCGGTCGAGGCCGAGCGCCTTCACGACGTCGCGCGAGACGCGCTCGCTCTGCAGCACGTCGATCTGGGTCGCCAGGTAGGTCTGCGCCATCAGCTGCCCGCCGGCGGAGGCAACGCCCAGCGCATCGTTGCCGCGCGGCTCGATCACCATCGAGGTCGTCGCGGTGTACTGATCGGGCTGGATGGCGCAGATCGCGCCGGTCGCCGCCAGCGCCGCGGCGCAGACCAGCACGATGACCCACCAGCGAGCGACGATCACGCGCAGGACTTGCTGGAAATTCATGACGACTCCCCGTTGTCGTTCTGCAGGTTCAAAACAGACTCTCCCGCACCAGCACCACGTCGTCGGGCTGCAGCTTCGAATCGGGCAGCACGTCGATCGTGAGCAGCGTTCCGTCGTCGGCGCGGCGCGTGACCTTCATGTTCCGCTCGGTGCCGCGCGGCGTGAGCCCGCCGCCGGCGGACAGCGCCTGCAGCACCGTCATGTCGCGCTCCAGCCGCTGCATGCCCGGGCGCTGCACTTCGCCGTAGATGTAGAACGCCGGTGCGCGGTGCACGTACAGCACGTCGCCGGGCTGCATCGCGATGTCGGCCGACCGCGAGGCGCCGGGCTTGAACATCTGGACGAGGTCGATCTCGATGTTCTTCAGCGCGCCGCTCTCGTAGCGGCTCAGCACCGCGCTGTCGGCCCCGCCCTGCCCCACGCCACCCGCCTGCGCCAGCGCGCCGCTGACGGTGTAGGCCATGTCGAGCACGTAGGGCCCGGGGCGGTTGACCCAGCCGAGCACCGCGATCTGCTGGCTGCGGTACTGCAGCAAGGTGACGCTGACCTGCGGCCGCTTCAGCACGTCGTTGCGGGCGAGGCCGACGGCGATCGACTGCTCGACCTGTGCGGTGGTCTGCCCGCCGACGTCGACTGCACCGAGAAAGGGATAGGTGATGCGGCCGTCGCCGTCGACGCGCACCTCGAGCGTCAGCTCCGGGTTCTGGAACACGCTGACGCGCAACTGGTCGCCGGCGCCGAGCGTCAGCGTCTTGCCGCTCACCGCATTGACGGGTGCCGCGAGCGCGGTGGCGCACAGCCACGCCGACACGAGGCCGACCGCGCCTTTCATCATTCGAGACTGCACAGGGTTCGCTCCGGCTTTTTCTTGTGGTGCGCGCGGGGCGCGTCAGAGGGACTGGGCTGGGGGCTCATGCTGGGGCGGTCGGCCCTGGCGGGCCGACTCCACGAAGAAGCTCGGCTTCGGGGGTGCATCGCCAAACTCCCTCCACTCACTTCGTTCGTTGTGGTCAAACAGTGGCGATGAGTCAGTCCACGAAGCGTGCTGCGCACGCCACCCCCGAAGCCGATCTTCTTCGTCGCCCCAGAAATCGCCCCCAGCCCAGTCCCCCTGACGCGCCCCGCGACCGGTGTGTGTTCGTAGCCCGGATGCCAATCCGGGGTTTGTCCGACACATCCCGGATTGGCATCCGGGCTACGCACTGTCGTCTCTGCAAAGGCGCGGGTGGGTGGGCTGTGGAGCGCCAATAGGGACGGGGCGCCGGAGCTGGCTGGATTCATGGCCCGCGCGCGCAGCGCGCTTCGTGAACTGACTGTCGCCGACTGTTTGACCACAACGAACGAAGTGAGTGACGGGAGTTTCGGCGACGGGCCATGAAGCCAGTCAGCGGAGGGAAGTCTTCGCCCCCACGGGGCGAAGACCGGCCCGTCCGGCGCGCCACAGCCTGCCCACCCGCGCCTTTGCCGCGCCGAAGCGGCGAACATGAGAAAGAGCGGCATCTCAGCGCAAACCCGCCACACCCTTGTCGGTCCCCGAGGCACTGGCCGACCCATCGGCCGGAAGCACCGCGGCAGGTGCCGACGCCACCGCGCCGGACGCCGCAGCAGCAGGCGCGGCACTCAGCTGCGAGATCCGCACGAAGTCGCCGACGTATTCGATCTTGGCGGTGTCGCGCAGCCGCTTCACCTCGTCGCGCGCCAGTTCGTCGCGCCGCAGGGCGGTCAGGTACTGCTCGATGAACGGCGTCGCACGCGCCGGGTCCATCGGCTGATTCTGCGAGGCCACCACCTGCAGCACCGTCACCTTGCGGTCGGAAATGAACACGGCCATGTCGCCGTCCTTCATCGCGCTGATGGCCTGGAGCTGCGTCAGCGGCAGCTGCTCGGCCCCGCGCACCGCGGCATTCGCGGCCACCTGCACCTTGTTCTTCTGCAGCCAGGTGATCACCTCGGGCATGGCCTTCGCCGACGCGACCACCGCCTTCAGCTCATCGGCGCGCTCGAGCGGCAGGTCGGTTGCGAGCTCCTGCAGGCGGAACACGCGGCGCTTCTCGAACAAGGCCGGGTTCTCGCGGTAATAGGCGCGCACCGAATCGTCCGACGGCCTGGCCTGCGCGGCCAGCGTCTTCTGCACGTAGGCCTGCGCCAGGATCTGCGCCTTGCTCTGCTCGATCGCGGCCAGCACCTCCGGGTCGCGGTCGAGCTTATTGTCGGTGGCCTGCTGGATCAGCAGCTGCTGGTCGACCAGCCGGTCGACGATCTCCTTGCGCAGCAGGTCCTGCTGCTCCGGCGGCACGCCGCCCGCGCGCGCCAGCTGCGCATTCACCTGGTGGATCGACAACTCGTTGCCGTTGACCTTGACGGCCACCTGCGAGGCGGCCTTCTTGTCCTTGCTGCCGCCGGAGCAGCCCGACATCACGGCAAGCGCGGCGACCATCATCGGCAGCACAGCCAGCAGCGGCACGGATCGAAACGAAGCAGTCATGGGGGTCCGAAGGGCTGGTGCAGGAGCCGCGACAGTACCCAGGGCGGATGAATGTTCCGTGTCAGCGCAGGCCGCTTCACCGCTGCTTTGCCCCGAGACCCGGGGGGCATGAGCCGAACGGCTCAGACCCCTGCAAACCCTGTATCCGACGTAGTCCGAAAGGCGGGCACCGCTTCATGGCACTGTCACCGCGCCTGCCGAGCATGGCCGCCACGGAGACAACGGTGCCATTGCGCACGCGAGCCACCATGGCACTCGAAGACAGGTTGCACGCGTCGCTCGGCATCTACATGCGTGCGCCGGGTTGGGTGCGCGGCATCGGCGGGCGCCTGTGGCGCGCGGTGCCCGATCGCCTGCGGCACGGCGCGCGCCATGTGGACTTCGTGCGTGATGCACGGCGTGCCGGCGCCGGCATCGGCTGGGACGAGATCGCGCAGCGCCTCGACGCGACGCTGCAGGCCGCCTCGCACGTCCCTGCGTACGCACTGCACGCTGAGCGGCTGCGCGACCGCCGCATCGACCCGCTGCAACGACTGCGCGAACTGCCGCTGCTCGACAAATCGGCATTGAAAGCCGACCTGCAGCGCTACGTGCGCACGGGCAGCTCGCCTGACGACCGGCTGCAGACCTTCACCGGGGGCTCGACCGCGCAGCCGATGCTGTTCTACCTGCAGCGCCACGTGACGCGGCCGAAGGAGTCGGCCTGGCTCGCCCGCATCGAGGCCGAGTTGATGGGCGTGCGGCGCGCCGACTGGGCGCTGTCGCTGCGTGGCCGCACGGTGGCCAGCGCCGCGCGCCACGGCGGCGCGCTCTGGACCACCGAGCCCGTCAAGCGCCACCTGCTCTTCAGCAGCGACCACCTCGAGGCCGATTTCATGCCGGCCTACGTGCAGGCGCTGCGCCGCCTGCGGCCGCGCCACATCCATGCGTTTCCGTCCGCGCTCCACCCGCTCGCCCGCTGGCTGCGCGAACACCCGGCCCCCGACTACACCGAGCAGGTGGCGAGCGTGCTGCTCACCTCCGAGAACCTCTACGACTTCCAGCACGCGCTGCTCGCCGAGGTGTTCCCGAACGCACGGATCGTGCGCCACTACGGGCACTCTGAACGCGTGCTGCTCGCGCTCGGCACGTCCGGCTCGGCACAGGTGGCGTTCGAGCCGCTGTACGGCTTGCCGGAGCTCGTCGATGCACAGGGCCGCGTCATCGATGTGCCGGGCATTGCCGGCGAGATCGTCGGCACCAGCTTCGACAACCACGTGATGCCGTTCCTGCGCTACCGCACCGGCGACATCGGCACCTGGGCCGAGGCACCCGATTACAGCGGCAACTGCGCGGGCAGGCGGCGTTTCGTGATGCAGCGCATCGAGGGGCGAAGCCAGGAGTTCGTGGTGTGCGCCGATCGGCGCCTGGTCTCGATCACGACGCTCGGCGCCGCGCACTTCGACGCGCTGGCCGCGGTCGACAGCATCCAGTTCGAACAACGCGAGCCCGGCGTCGTGCAGCTCAAGGTCGTGAAGGCCGGCGGGCTGGCGGACGGCGAACGAACACGCATCGCCACCGCCGTGCGCGAGAAGACGCAGGGCGGCTGCCGGGTCGAGGTGCTCGTGGTGCCGCAGATCGAGCGCACCGCGCGCGGCAAGCACCGCATGCTCGTCCAGCACCTGAGCCTCGACGACCACCTCGGGGCCGCGATCACGCCGGCACGCCAGCAGCGCCTGCTCGAAGAAGCCGACGCGCTGGTGCCCGCTCGATGAATGCGCCCGGCGTCTCCCGCGGCTCGCTGCGCTGGTACTGGAATCGCATGCGCGTGATGCATCCGCTGGAACTGTCCCACCGGGCCGCGAGCGCGCTCGGGCAGACGATCGACCGCATCGCGGTGCCGATGCCTGCGATCCGCAAGGGCTGGCTGCCGCCGCCCGCGTGGCTGGCGTCGGCCCACGAGATTCCCGCCGTCGACGCTGCCCCGTTCCTGCACGAAGCGGACGGGATCGCGCACGGATTCATCGAACGCGTGGATGGCCGCTTCCTGGTGCTGGGCACGCCGCCGGTCTGGGACCGGCCGCGCCGCGCCTTGTCGAACGACCCGGCCAGGCCCACGCGCGTGCCGGGTCTGCCGGTCGAAGGCGAGGTCCGCTTCGAGATGGAGCTGCACCGCCACGGCCACCTGGTGCGCCTCGCGCAGGCCTGGCGCCTGGGCGGACAGCCCCACCACCTGGCCGCGCTGCTGCTGCAACTGGAAAGCTGGCTCGAGCAGTGCCCCTGCCCGCGCGGCGTCGCCTGGTCGTCTGCACTGGACGCGGGGTTGCGCCTGCTGAACTGGTCGCTGGCCTGGCAGCTGCTGCAGGCGGACCGGGAGGACTCGCCGGTGCCGCTCCCGCTGCGCCAGCGCTGGCTCGCCAGCATCTACCAGCACGCCCGCTTCGTTCGCCAGCACCGCTCGCGCCATTCATCGGCCAACAACCACCTGATCGGCGAGCTGCTCGGACTGGTCGTCGCCGAAGCCACCTGGCCGGCCTGGCAGGACGTGGTCACCTGGGGCGCGGCGGCGCGGCGCGAGCTCGTCCACGAAGCCCTGCGGCAGACCCACGAGGACGGCGTGAACCGGGAGCAGGCCAGCTGGTACCAGGGCTTCCTGTTCGAGCTACTGGCGGTCTTCGTGCAGATCGAGCGCGCCCGCGAACGCACGCCCGATCCGCGGCTGACGCAGCGCATGGGTTCGATGGCCCGCTTCATCGCCGCGTTGCGCAACGCCCGCGGACAGTTGTCGCACCACGGCGACGCCGACCACGCACGTGCGCTGATGCTCGACGCTGCCGCGGTCGATGCGCCGGCCCGCCTGCTCGCGTTGGCCGTCGACCTGGGGGTGGCGCCCGAACTCGCGCCGCTGGTCGACGGGCCGTCGCAGATCACGCCGTGGCTGGTCGGACCGGTGGTCGCTGCACCCCGTGCGGCGGCCGGCACGGCCCATGCCGTGCGGTCCCTGCTGCCGCGTGCGTTCCCGCAGGGCGGCTACCACCTGCTGGGCAGCGGCTTCGGCCGGGCGGACGAGGTGTTGATGGTGGTCGACACCGGCGCGCTCGGCTACCTGGGCATCGCGGCGCACGGGCATGCCGATGCGCTGTCGCTGCGTCTGTCGGTGGCCGGGCAGGCGCTGCTGGTGGACCGCGGCAGCTTCGTCTACAACGCCGAACCCGAGTGGCGGCATTTCTTCCGCGGCACGCTCGCGCACAACACCGTCTGCATCGACGATGCGGATCAATCGAAGTACGGCGGCCCGTTCCTGTGGCTGCGCCACGCGCTCTGCGAACTCGAGTCGTTCGCGAGCGACGACATGGCCGGCCACGTGCAGGCGCGCCACGACGGCTACCGCCGGCTCGCGCAGCCGGTGATGCACACGCGCCGCGTCGAGTGGCACGGCACGGCACGCCGTTTCCAGGTGATCGACACGTTGGCCGGCCGCGGGTCGCACGCCGCGGCGGTGGCCTGGCACTTTGCGCCCGGTTGCCGTGTCGAGATCATCGACGGCACGGCACACATCGGCGCCGATGGCGTGTCGCTGCGCCTGGTCGTCGATTCGCCGGAGACGCCGGGCCACTGGGAACTCCACCACGGCGCGCCGGGCTCGATGCTCGGCTGGCACTCGCCCGCGTTCGGGCAACGCATTCCCGCCCCCACGCTCCTCTGGCGCACCCGGATCTCCGGCACGTCGGTCGTGCGCAGTTCGATCGACATCCATACCTCATGACGGAGACAAACCCATGCGCCAGGAAATTCTCGGATGCGCCGTCGACAATTTGTCGATGCGCGAAACGCTGGACCGCGTCGGCGCGATGATCGCGACCGGCCGGCCGCACCAGCACGTGGTGATCAACGCCGACAAGGTGGTCAAGGCGGCGCGCGACCCGGCGCTGGCCGAAATCATCGCGCGCTGCGACCTGGTCAATGCCGACGGCATGCCCGTCGTCTGGGCCTCGCACCTGCTGGGCCAGCCGCTGAAGGAGCGGGTCACCGGCATCGACCTGTTCTTCGAGCTGCTCGGCCGTGCTGAACAAGAGGGCTGGCGCGTCTACTTCCTCGGCGCGCGCGAAGGCGTCGTCAACGAGGTGGTGCAACGCGCGCATGCGAAGCACCCGCAGCTCGCGATCGCCGGGCACCGCAACGGCTACTGGCAGGCCGACGAGGAGCCGGCCGTGGTCGATGCGATCGCGCAGGCGCGGCCGGACATCCTGTTCGTCGCGATCAACTCGCCGCGCAAGGAGGAGTTCCTCGCGCGCTGGCAGCGCGAGATGCGCGTGCCGTTCGCGATGGGCGTCGGCGGCACCTTCGACGTGATGGCTGGCCTGACCCGGCGTGCGCCGCGCTGGATGCAGCGCAGCGGCCTCGAGTGGTTCTACCGCTTCCTGCAGGAGCCGCGCCGCATGTTCAGGCGCTACTTCATCGAGGACATGGGCTTCTTCCGGCTGCTGGCGATCGCGATGCTGCAGCGGCTGGTCGGGCCGAAGCGCGCGCGGCGCGAGGCCTGAGAGGCGCTGCGGCGGGATCCAGCCCGGCGGCTCGCGTCAGCTGCGCGACTTCAAGCTGGGCATTGCGAAGTGCTCGTAGTGGCCGACGCCGTTCTGGACCACGGGGTCTTCGGACGTGAAGCCGGAGATCTCCTGGTCGTCGGCGATCTGGTACAGCGAGACGCCGTAGCTGCCGGCGGGATCCATGACCGGCCCGTGAGCGACGATCACGCCCTGGGCCAGCAACTCGTTCATGTAGTCGGCGTGGCGCTTCATCAGGCTGCGCTCTTCATCCGACAGCGTCGGCAGGAAGTCCGCCCGCGGCGGGATGAATTTGCAAAGGTAGTACTTCATGTTCATCTCCAGCTGATCCGCCCGTCAGGCGGCGGTTTGGACGCTCTTGAGGATCGAGCCCTCGAACATCTTGGGCGCGTAGCTCTGCAGGAACAGGATCATCCCCGTCATCTTGCCGACCGGGTTGCTGAACTTGGGCTCCTTGCTGGCGATCAGCTTCGCGATGGCGTCGACGACCGCGTCCGGTGCCTGGGCCTCGTCGAGCCCCTTCTGCGTGGCCGCGTTGGCCTGCTTGCGATAGGTGTCGTAGTCGCCGATGGCCCGGCCGGTCGCCGCGACGGCGTGGTTGCCGAGATTGGTCTTGAACCACACCGGCTCGACCATGCTGACCTTGATGTTGAACGGGTTCAGCTCGAAGCGGAGGGACTTGAAGAAGCCTTGGACCGCATGCTTGGAGGCCGTGTAGAACGACAGGTTCGGCGGGCCGATCAGGCCGACGATGGAGCTGACGGTGATGATCTGGCCTTCGCGCTGGGCACGGAAGTGCGGCAGCAGCGCGTTCGTCACCTTGACCGTGCCCCAGAAGTTCGTCTCGAACTGTTGGCGACCCACCTCCAGCGGCGTCTCCTCGGCCAGGCCGGTGACCATGTAGCCGGCGTTGTTCACCAGCACGTCCAGACGTGGGGTGAGGCGGAACAGCTCCTGCGTGAAGCCCTTGATGGACTCGTCGTCGTCGATGTCCAGGCGGATCAGCTTGAACGGCAGATGGGGGTACTTTTTCGGGTCGCGGCTGGTGCCGATGACGTTGCAGCCCTGCTGGTGCAGGCGGGTGGCCACCATCAGGCCGAATCCGGAAGAGGCGCCGGTGATCAGGACAGTCTTTTTCATGGTCAGTGCTTTCGAGGCTGCAGCGCCGGGGGCTGCTGCTGGGTTGGGAACGAGATCGACTGTGCCCAGGCAGCGGCGCCACGGCACTCGCCGAACACGCCAATCAACATACGGAATGCGCCAACGAATGCGCCCAACCTGGCGCGTTCCGCTGGTGCAGATCCTCGGGCCCACCCGTAGACTGAAGTCATGCAAGACGAGAAAGCACCCACCCCCAGGCTGCCGGACGGGCGCCCGGCACACGCGGGCACCTTTGCGGTCTGGCCCGGCTGGCTGCTGCTCATGCACGATGCCGGCGTGAACGGCGCCAACGTGCTGCGCCGGGCGCAACTGCCCGGCGACCTCTTCGCGCGGCCCAACACCCGGCTCGATTCGCAGACGTACTTCAAGCTGTGGGCCGCCATCGAGGCGGATGCCGGCACCGAGGACGGCCCCGTGCCCGTGAGGCTCGCGAAACGGATGACGTCCGACTGGTTCGAGCCCGAGCTGTTCGTTGCCCTGTGCAGCGACGACCTGAACGGTGCCTTGGCGCGCCTGGCCAAGTACAAGCGCCTGGCCGGCCCGATGGCCTTGCACATCGAGCGCACGGAGCGCAGGACCACGGCGACGCTGGAGTTCCTGGACCACGCGATGCCGCCGCCGCCGGTGTTGATGGCCTTCAAGCTGGTGTTCCTCGTCCAACTGGCGCGGCTGGCCACCCGCAGCACGCTGCACCCCCTGCGCGTCGGGTGGCCGCAGCCGACCCCATCGGCCCGGGAAACGCGGGCCTACGCCGACTACTTCGGTGTCTCGGTCGAGAAGACGCTGGTGCCGACCCTGGTGTTCTCGGCGGAGGACGCGCACCAGCCCTTCCTGACCGCCAACCACGGCATGTGGTCGTTCTTCGAACCCGCGCTGCGCCAACGGCTTGCCGACCTCGACCGGCACGCGACAACCGCCGACCGCGTGCGCAGTGCACTGCTCGAGGCCTTGCCCGCCGGCGGCCTCTCGATGCAGGCGGTGTGCCGCAAGTTGGGCGTCAGCAGCCGCACGCTGCAACGTCGGCTGCAGGACGAAGGCACGAGCTTCCAGCAGACGCTGGACAAGCTGCGCAACGCGCTGGCCCACCACTACCTGCAGAACTCGCTGATGTCGGGCGCGGAGATCGCCTTCCTGCTGGGCTTCGAAGATCCCAACTCCTTCATCCGGGCGTTTCAAGCCTGGACCGGCAGCACGCCGCATGCCGTGCGTTCGGCGCATGCGGCTTCCAAGAGCGCCGCGACCGAGCCCGAGGCGCTCCCTGGCTGAGCTTCGGCTCCAAAGAAACCAGACGGTCGTCCTGAACGACTGCGCGTCACGGGCGCTGAGTGCCGATTCCCAGATCGACTGAGGGAGGGACCGTTTCCGTGCCCGCGATGTGCGCCACCAGTCCACTCTGGCCGGCCGCGACATGCGCTGCCAGGACATGGCCGTCCGGATAGTCGCCACCGTTTTGCGGCCGGAAGGGGATCGGAGCTTCTTCGAAGAGACGTTCGACGCGCGAGCGCCAGGCCTGCCTGGCCGCAGCGACCTCCTCCGCGGCGATGCGTCCCGTGCCATAGACGGCGAAGGTGGGCAGCACATCGAAGCCGGGGAAATGGAGCGAGCCGTGCGTGATGGGGAAGAGCAACTGCTCGAGCGGCCCGTTGATGCCGCGCGGCGAATAGTCGCGGGCCGGGCCGCCGACCGCGACGGCGAGCATCGCCCGCTTGCCCTTGAAGGCGCCATCGCCATAGCGGTACTGGTTGCCTGCGTTCTGGTAGCCGTACGCGAGGCCGTAGGCCCACACCCTGTCCACCCAGCCCTTCATGATGGCCGGCATGCCGAACCACCAGAGCGGAAACTGGAAGAGCACCGCATCGGCAGCCAGCACTTTCTGCTGCTCGGCGGCAATGTCCACGACCTGATGTCCACCGAAATAGGCGTGCCCGGACTCCGCAATGAACGACAGGCGATCCGGGTCGGCGCGGCTGGGGAAATCGTGTTCGTCGAACACGGCCTTCCAGCGCATGTCGTACAAATTCGACTGCAGCACCTCGTGCCCCTGCTGCCGAAGCGTCTGCAAGGACACCTCCACGAGCTGGCGGGTCAGCGATGTGGGCTCGGGGTGCGCATGGACGATCAGGACCTTCTTTTGCATCGATTCACTCTTCATCGGTGGTGCCTGTAGGGCGATGGCGCAAGTCTCGGCAGTCGCGAGCCATCTGTGAAATCGAAGCATTGTTTGGCTACCATCCATGGCATGGATAGCAAGCGCCTCGACCTCAACCTGCTCGTCACGCTGGAGGCCTTGCTGGTGGAGCAGAACGTGACCAAGGCGGCCGCCCGCCTGCACCTGAGTCAACCGGCGGTCAGCGCGCAGTTGAGCCGCCTGCGCGACGCGTTCGACGACCCCTTGCTCATCCCTGCGCAACGCGGCATGACGCCGACCGCCATGGCCATCGAACTGCTGGACCCCTTGCGCCAGGCCTTGGACCAGGTGCGCGCCACCGTCGCCTCGCACAGGACCTTCGACCCTGCCAAGGCGGAGCTGACCTTCACCATCGCCTGCACGGACTACCTGCAGGCGGCCGTGGTCCAGCCGCTGGTCGTGGAACTGCGCACCCGGGCGCCCGGCGTGCGCGTGGCGCTGCGGAACCTGGACCTGCCGCAGCTGGAAGCGCAGATGGCGCGGGGCGACGTGGACCTGGCGCTGATGACGCCGGAGGTCGCGCCACCGGGCCTGCGGACGCGGCACCTGTTCGATGAGCGCTATGTGCTGATCGGCCGGCGGGACCATCCACGGCTGCGGCGCAAGATCTCGGTCGCGCGGTTTGCGCAGCTGGAGCACGTGATCGTCTCGCTGCGCGGGGCCGACTTCGTCACGCCGGTGGACAGCACCCTGGCGGCGCTGGGGCACAAGCGCACGGTGGTGCTGTCGGCGGCTTCGTTCCTGTTCCTGCCGGAGATCGTGGCGGGGTCGGACTTCGTGGCCCTGGTGCCGGAGCTGCTGGTGCGGGGCCGAGCGGACAGGCTGCTGCTCATTGAGCCGCCGTTTCCCGTCGAAGGGTTCGCGGTGGGGATGGTCTGGCACGAGCGGGGGCATGGGCATGCGGGGCAGAGGTGGATGAGAGAGGCCATCGTTCACGGTTTCGAAACTCGAATTGGCATCCCGCGCGGGTCCACTTCCGGTCTTCAGCACTCCCGCTGAGGCGTACTCTGCGGCGTAGCGCTTGCTCCGGTGTCGCCCGCCCGTCGAGAGGTTGTGCGCCACAACATCGCCTGGCGGCAAGCACCGGATCGAGTACACCCCATGCAGAAATCGGCCCTTTCAACCGCGCGAGTGGCAGGCCTCGCCGTCGGGCTGCTCGGCGTGACCCTGGCCGTTCGCTGGGTGTTTCAGGTGGACGTCGTCGCGCGCCTCATCCCCGGCTCCGAGCACGCAGGCATCGTCAACCCGCTGCTCTTCGTCGCGGCGAGCATCTGCCTGTTCAACGCCTCGCGCCCCTCCAGCCCGGCCGCCTGGCTCACCCGACTCTCTGCCATCTGCATCGCCGCCCTGATCGCGCTGCCCCTGGCCTACCTGTTCGAAGGAGCGACAGGCATCGGCCTGGGCGTCGACATCGCCCGTGCCGGCACCGTCTCCACGGCGACCCATCCTCATCCCGGCCGGCTGTCCGCGAACGCGAGCCTGGCATTCCTGCTCGCCGGCATCGGCTTCTGGCTGAACAGGCAACGCGCCACCCGGCCTCGCCAGCTCATCTTCCTGACGCTGTCCCTGGCCGTTTCCCTCATCGGCCTGGCCGGACTCGTCGGTCACTTCGTGGGACTGGAGACGCTGTACCGGGTGGCGAGCTTCAACGGGATGCTGCCGGTCACCGCGTTCGGGCTCTCGGTCGTCGGCGCCGGCCTGTGGATGCTCCATGAAGCATCCCAGGCGCTTGAACCCAAGGTGTTGCAAAGGACCGAGCAGCGCATCAAGCGGCGCTCGATCGCGGTCATCACGCTGGTCGCCCTGGCGGGTGGCGTCGCGGGGTTCGGGGTGATGCGCGATACCTTCGAGCGCTCGGTCGCGAAGGACATGCTGCTCATCGCCAGGACGAACGCGACTTCGCTGGCCCACACCATCGAGGTGAGCCTGTGGTTCCCGAGAGCCGTTGCAACGCGGCCGGCCGCGCGCCAGGCCCTGGACAGGCTGAGCACGGCGCCCGACGACGCGGTGGCCAAGGAGTTCCTGCAGAGGGTTGCCGACAGCGTCCTGACCACCGACCTGACGGGTGTGGAGTTCTACACCGCGAATGCCACACGCGTGGCGCAGGCGGGCTCCATGACATCGGCGAAGATGCAAGTCATCCAGCGCCTGTCGAACACCGGGTCGACGACCATCCTGTCCTGGAAGGACGGCTACCTGCTCCTCACGGCAACCGACGTCCTCGTCGGGGAGCGCACCGTCGGACGCGTGGTCACCGAGCAGCGCATGCCGCTGTTCGATCGCCTGCTGGAGGACATCCGGGCGTCCCGCGACACCTCCGACGTGGCGATCTGCGGCCGCGACCAGGACAAGCTGGTCTGTGCGCCGAACCGGTTCAGGCCGTCCGGATTCGAGCTGCCGATGTTCGACGCGGCGGGCGGTCCCACCCTTCCGGTGGCAAGAGCCGTGCTCGGCGAACAGGGCGTGCAGTTCCTCGATGACCGGCGCGGCAGCCCTGTCCTGTCGGCCTTCGCGCCGATCAAGGATTTCGGGCTCGGGCTCGCGGTGCGAACCGATGTCGAGACACTCTATGCGCCGATGAGGTCACGCCTGAACCTTCTTGCGCTGGCGCTTGTCGGCATCGTCGCGCTGGCCATCTATGTCCAGCACAGCGAGGTGAGGCCGGTGCTCAGGCAACTGGTCGCGAGCCAGCAGATGGTGAAAGCCATCCTCGATGACCAGTCCGAACTCGTGTCGCTCGTCCAGCCCGACGGCGAACTGAGCTACGTCAACCCGGCCTATGCGAGGCAGTTCGGCCTGACACCCGCGCAGATGGTGGGCAGGAATCTGTTCGACTACGTCGAGCCGGCGGAACACGCGATCGTTCGACAGGTCATGTCGGACGTTCTGTCGACGGGCAAGACGGCGACCGGCGAGAACCGCATCAAGACGGCCAACGGCGCCGAGCGCTGGATTTCGTGGACCGACAGCCTTCAGCTCGACCCGTCGGGTCGGCCGATGCTTCATTCGGTGGGTCGCGACGTGACCGAGCGCATGCGGGCCGACCGGGCGCTTCGCACGCTGGGCGCCGTCTTCGACGCAACGACCGACTACGTCGTACAGCTCGACCCGAAGGGCCGGCTCACCTACATGAACCCGGCCGCACGCGGGCGCACCGGGGTCGCGCTCGACGCGTCGATCGAGCACCTGACGATGGCCGACTTCAACCCGCCTCAAACCCTCGAGCGGTTCATGTCGGAGGTCTGGCCCACGGCGGTGGCCACCGGCGTGTGGGTGGGCGAATCGCTGGTCTGGGATGCGCAGCGTCGCGAGTTCCCGGTCAGCCACATCGTCATCTGCCACCGCGACAAACAGGGCAAGGTCGAGTACTTCTCGGCACTCATGCGCGACATCTCGGCCGCCAAGGCCGCAGAACAGGCCGTGCGCGAGAGCGAGCATCGGCTGCGCATGGTGACCGACCACCTGCCGGCACTGATCTCCTACCTCGACTGCGACCTGCGCTTTCGCTTCGTCAACCGGACGTATCAGCAATGGTTTGGCGATGAAGCGGCGCCGCAGATCGGGACGAGCGTGCGGGAGTTCTATGGCGAGCAGGCCTGGGCGGAGATCGAGCCCCGGCTGCAGGCCGCCCTGGCGGGGCAGGAGGTGGCGTACGACCGGGAAATGGTGCGCCCCGAAGGCCGTCGCCATGTGCAGGTCACGGCCGTTCCCGATCGCGACGAGCAAGGCAAGGTCGTCGGCCTGTACACCCTCGTCGCCGACGTCACCTCGTACCGCGAAGCGCAACGAGCACTCCAGGAGAGCGAGGCCCGTTTGCGCACGGTGGCCGATGCACTGCCGATGCGCGTGGCCTACATCGACGCCGACGAGCGCTACCGATTCAACAACCTGGCCTACGAGCGAGGCTTCGGCCGGCCGCGCGACGAGCTCCAGGGGCAGACCGTGCGCGCGCTGCTGGGCGATGCGGCGTACAGCGCGATCGAACCGCACATTCGCGCCGCATTGCGGGGAGAGGCTGTCACGTTCCAGAGCGAGATGACCAACGGCAGCCACGTCTGCTACGAGGCGCAGTACATCCCGCAGCTTGCCGCCGACGGCAGCACGGTGCTCGGCTTCCACGCCGTGGTCAGCGACATCACCCGCCAGAAGCTCGAAGAGAAGCGGCTGATCGAGCTGGCGCGCGTGGACCCGCTCACGGGCCTTGTCAATCGCGCCGGCTTCGAGTTGCGCGTCGCCGAGGCGATGGAGCGCTGCCGCACCACGGGTGCACTGATGGCGCTGATGTACCTCGACATCGACCGGTTCAAGCAGATCAACGACCGGTACGGACACAACGCGGGAGACGCACTGCTGCGGGAATTCGCGGGCAGGCTGTCCCGGACCTTGCGTTCCAGCGACACCGTCGCCCGCCTGGGCGGCGATGAGTTCACGGTGATCATGGAAGGCCTGCCGACGCCGGAGGTGGCCTCCACCGTCGCCGCCAAGATCGTCCACGCCATGAGGACGCCGTTCGTGATCGACCAGCACACGATCGATGTCACCACCAGCATCGGCCTGGCGTTCTACCAGGGTGACGCCACGACCGTCGACGCGCTCGTCAGGCAGGCGGATGTGATGCTCTACCAGGCCAAAGGCGCGGGCCGCAACAACGTCCAGGTGGCGCTTCGCCTTGTCGAAGGGGGGCGCGCTTAGCGGGCGAGCGCAGCATCTGCCGGAAGATGCAGGCAAACCCGCAATCCAGGTGCACCACGGTGAGCCGTCAGCGTGCCGCCGTGCACCTCGGCGATCTGCCGGCAGATCGACAGGCCGAGACCTGCTCCGTCGTTGCGCCGCGTGTCGCCGCGCCAGAACCGCGCGAAGAGCTTCGGCAGGTCCTCCTCGGCAACACCGGGCCCGGCGTCGCTGACGCACAGTCCGTCGTGCGTCGCCTGCACACGCACCACCGTGTTGCGCGGCGCATGCTGGATGGCGTTCTCCACGAGGTTCTTCAGCAGCGTGAACAAGGCGCCGCCATCGGCTCGCCACGGTGGGAGGCCGGGCGGCACCTGCAACGCGATGTCCACACCCGCCACATCCGCCAGGCGCTGCAGGTAGCTGCCGATCTCATCCAGGAGCAGGCGCGGCTCGACGCTGCCGAAGCGATAGTTCTGCGCCTCGCGCGTCTCGGTCAGGATCAGCAGCTGCTGCACCTGGCGAGCCATGCGTTGCACATCCCTGAGCAAGGTGGCCCGACCCACGAGATGGGGCTCAGCCTCGATCTGCGCACTGATCATCGCCAGCGGTGTCTTGAGTTCATGCGCTGCGGTCGCCAGGAACTCCTGCTGCAGCTCGAACCCACGCTCCAGCCGCTCGAGCGCGCTGTTGAAGCTGTGGACCAGGGGCCGGATCTCCGACGGCACCCGGGCTTCATCCAGCCGCGCATCGAGCGCCTCGGGGGTGATCCGGGCGACCTGCGCGGAGGTCTGGACCAAAGGCCTGAGCAGCCGCGCCAGCGTGATGCTGGTGATGACCGTGACCACCACCAGCAGCACGCCACCGCCGACCAACGCGCCCGAGCCGACGAGGGGCAGCCAGAGGTCGTTGCGCAGGCGGTCGTTCAGGCGCTGGCTGGCGGCGAACTGCACCAGCCACCGCTGTCCGCCGTGCATCACGGCCACGGCCCGGCCGCGCAGCGCGACGCCATCCAGGTTGGCCGCGAACACGCCCTCCTCGACCGACGAGGTCAGCGGGCGCCGGTCCGCACTCGGCGACAGGACCACCGCGCCGGCCGGATCCAGCACGCGGTAGGTCACTTCGGATCCCATGCTGCGATACATCCACGCGAACTGCTCGGAGTGAGCCACCTCCACGGGGTGCCCCTGCGCGTCGAACTGCAGCGCGCCGATCAGGTCGGCCATCGCCACGCTGCGCTCGGACATCAGCGGCTGCCCGAGGACCGACACCAGGACGCCGGCCACCAGGCCCAGGCTCAGCACGCTGCCCAGCAGATGGGCCAGCACGACGCGGAACGACAGGCTGTCAACCCAGTCCGGTCTGACGAAGCGCATAGCCCTGCCCTCTCATGTTGACGATCTCCACGGCAGCGCCGATGACACCCAGCTTGCGGCGCAGCCTGTGCAGTGCCACGTCGAGCGCGTTGGGCGTGACGGCCTCCGACAGGCCCCAGGCGGCGGCTTCGAGCTTGTTGCGGCGCACCGTGTCCCCCGCCGCCTGGACCAGCTGCAGCATGATCTGCAACTCGGCAGGCGCCAGGACGATCTGCTGGTCGCGGCATTCCAGCTGGCAGGCCTGCGTTCGCAGCTTCAGGTCGCCGTACACCGGCTCCAGGCTGCGCCAGGTGCTCGCGGGCCGGCGAAGGAGCGACCGTATGCGCGCCACCAGCTCATCCATGGCAAACGGCTTCGGGAGATAGTCGTCCGCGCCGGTTTCCAGTCCATCCACCCGATCGTGCAACGCGTCGCGCGCGGTGAGGACCAGGCACGGCAGCTGCGATCCGGCCGAGCGCAGGCTGCGCAGCAGCACCAACCCGTCGCCATCCGGCAGTCCACGATCCAGCACCAGTGCGCCATAGTCGACGTGGCGCATGGCCGCCTTCGCCGCATCCATGCGGTCAAACACGTCGGCGGCGACGCCTGCCGCAGCCAGCGCGTTTGAGATCAATCCGGCCAACGCCAGGTTGTCTTCAATCAACAAGATTCGGTTCATGACCTTTTTATACCTGGGCATCAGAACGCGCAGGAAGGCAGGCATGCTCCGCAATCGATCCTTACCGAACACTTTCCGATCCGCTTGACGGACCGCGAGGGAGCGCCGGGTCTACTGGGCCTGTGCCACTGCGCTGAGCAGCTGTTCAGCTGATTTCAACAAGGGCCAGGCGAGCACGGCGTTGCAGCTTTCACTCGTGCACACGGCTGCATCGAGCAGGGGCTCGGCGCCCAACAACTGCAACCACCGTGCGTGCCCGTTCGCCTGCGAGCCATGCGAGAAAACACAACACTCCAGAAGTGCCGGTGCCAGCTTGGCGGCAACAGCCACAGCCGCCGTCGTGACGAAACCACCGACAACGATCACGCGGCGCTGTCGCGCAGCCTGAAGAACCGCCCCGACGAGCGCAGCGATCTCCAGGCCCCCCAGTGCCGTCAGGGCTGCCACCGGGTTGGAGATGCCGACATGCAGATCAAGTGCCCCCTGCAGCACCGCGAGCTCCCTCGCCTGACCCACGTTGCCGAAGCCCGCGCAGTCTGCGATCGGCACGCCGGTGAGTCGGCTCATCAACAATGCAGCAGCCTCGTTGCCCATGCCCGTCTCTCCCAGCAGCAACACATTGCCCGGCAGCCGGGTGACCAGGCGTGTGCCGCGCTCGATCGCGGCACGACATTGCCCGACCGTCATGGCCGCACCACGGCTGCTGTCCAAGGTGCCCCGCGCCATCTTGATCCGGACCAACTGCAAGTGCGGCTCGAAATCGGCGCGCAAGCCGCAGTCGATCAGCGTCAACGCCAGACCGTTCCGGCGAGCAAACATCGACGCGACCGTGTTGCCGGCCAGGATGTTGCGCACCCGCAGCGTCGCCACATCCGCCTGATAGACCGAAGCCGTCCGCGCCACGATGCCGTGGTCGGCGGCGAAAACCACCAGCTGAGGCTTCTCCAGCTGCGGCCGGGCCGAACCCTGGATCTGTGCAAGTTTCTGGGCCAGGAACCCGACGCAGCTGTGCACGCCGCCCGAGCCGGGCATCTGGCCAATGCCATGTCGCACTCGTTCAGCCAACGCGGGGTCGTAGCGGCGTGGGATGTCGTCGGTAGCGATCATGTTGTGTCAAGCCCGTTGACGCTCGCGGCTGGCGCGTGCCGCGGGCTTCCTACTTCAGCAACGACAGCGTGCCAACGTTGAAACTCACCGCGCGATCACGCACGGGTTCTGCCGCGTCGATGATCTCGATGGCGGTGAGTGACTCCAGCGTGGTCTTGACGTCGACGCCATCGGCACCGCAGTACTCCGGCGCTGCGAATTGCGAAAACTCGACGCGGTACTCCGTGACCTGCGGCTTCACCGGCAACATCACGACCGGATAACAGCCCCTTTGCTGAATGGCCGTGTCATCGCCCAGAATGCGCAGGCGCAGCTTGCCCACCGTATGGCCCGCCAGGTGAACCTTCAACGCCTTGTACGCGGAGGCAACCACAGGTCGTGGCGAAATCACCACGATCCCGACGCCGGCCCATTGGCTCCCGCCGCGCGTGTTGAACTGCCCCGTGACGTTGAGCACACCGTTGTTGCCAACGGAGATGTCGCCCAAGATCGCGTCGCTAGGCTTTTCGGAATAGACCGTCCCCTCGATGGAGCCCCCCTCCACCACGGCCGTCGCGCCGTTGAAGGCGGCCCAGAGGCGCTCGACCCCGGCCACCGTCACCGGTGGAGGGGAAACCGCCGCCGCGGTGGTCGCCGGGATCGATGCCAGCAACGGGGCCGGTGCCTCGCCCGCCGCCCGGGGCGCCTGCAGCTTCGCTGCTGGCGGCGCCGCAGCGGTGACGCGTCGAGACGTTGCGGCTGCGGGAGCGGGCGCTTCGACCTCCCGGCGCAGCTTGACCTCGACCCGGCCCGCTTCCAGGATGCGGCGGAACGGGCTCTCGGCCAGCCGCTTGGCCTGCTCGTCGGCCTTGTCCGGATTCGGCATGTGAGCCGGCACCTGTGCCGTCGCCTCCAGGGCGAGCGCAGCCAACGCGGTGGCCAGCCCGCGGGTGAGCGAGGTGGTGTGATTCAGGTGGCGCATGGCATGCCCCCTCGACTCAGCGAGCCAGCCCGATGGCACCCACGCCGAAGCTCACGGTGCGGTCACGCATCGGCGCCGCGGCTTCGGCCACTTCGATGCCGGTCAGGCTCTCCAGCGTGGGCTTGAGCGCGACACCCTTGGGGCCGCAATAGCCTTCGGGCGCGAAGCGCTCCAGCGCAATCCGGTACTCGGCCACTTCGGGCTTCACGGCTTGCCACACCATCGGGTAGCAGCCGAGCCGCTGCGTGGCCTCGTCCGGCCCGACGAGCCGCACCCGCAGGCGGGTGCTGGTGGCCGAGCTGAGCCGGATCGTCAGGAACCGGTAATCGCCGGCTTTCACCGGCATCGATCTCGGCGCGCCGATGTTGACCCCGAGACCGCCCCACGCGCTGGCGCCCTTGCCGAAGAATTGCCCGGTCACGGCGAGGACATCGCCCTGCACGGCCAGCGGCGACACCAGCGCATCGCCTTGCTTCTCGGAGAAGGCGAAACTGGTGATCACGCCTCCCTCCGGCGTGCGTGACGGGCTCTTGAACGTCGTCGCCCACAAGCGATCGGCCGCGTCGGCCTGCACGCTGGGCGCCGCGGCCTGCGACGCGAGTGGAACGACCATGGGCTTGGGCGACTGGGCACACGCGCCCAGCAAGGCGCAGGCTGCGAGGGCGAGGAAGGGGCCGAACTTCATGTCATCTCCTTGTTGATTGGATCCGCGTCGATCACTGACCCGACAGCAGGACAGGCTTGCCGATGACCACCGACACCGCGTCCAGGCCCGCGCTGCCCTTGAGCTCGCGGATCTGGAACTGCTTGAGCTTGGTCAGCGCCAGTGCGGTGTCAGGACGCGTGGCGCTCGCAGCAGCGCAGCTGGCATCGGGGTTGTTGGCCAGGCTGAACGACGAGAAGGGAATCACGCGAGTCGCGGCGGTGCCGCTCAGGCCGGTGACCACATAGCTCGGGAAGCAGCCGTCATCGACCGCATCGGCCGACTGCAGCATGAGCACGACCTGGCTGTTGCTGGTGGAGGCCAGGTTGATGCTCAATGCGGGCCAGCCGGACACGTCGCTCGTCGCCGTCAGCGGCAGCACGGCCACGGTGGCAGCCCACGACTCGGTGGCGGCCGTCCGGTTGCCGGTCAGCGTGTACGCCGAGCTGCTTTCGGCGATGGCATTTCCCGTGGCGCCGGTGCCGTACTCGAACGAGAACGGGCCCGTGATCGACACGGCCGACGTGGCCGGTGTGGCAGGCTTGGGCGCGAAGGCGATGCTTCCCACATGGATCGCCACGGTGGCGGAGCCGGTGGTCGGGAAGGCCTCGTCCGACACCTCGATGGCCCCGATGTTGGCCAGCGTGCCGGCCAGCGCCGGGTTGGTGGCAGTCGCGCCGGCGCAGAAGTCGGGCAGCTTGAAGTTGGCATCGGTCAGCGCCAGCTCGTAGTTCGTCTGGGTGGCCGTGACGGTCACGCTGGCCGCAGGCACGCAGCCGTTGGGTGTCGAGCCCAGTGCCTTGATCTTGAGCTTGAGCGTCTTGTTGGTGCCGGTCGATGCCAGCGAGAACTGCACCTTGGTCGCGCCGGACTGAACCTGGTTGCGATCGGCATCGCGCAGCGGGATGTCGATGCCCACGCCGCCGAAGGTGCTGGCGCCGGCGTTGCTGAAGCTGCTGGTGACGTTGAGGATGTTGCCGCTGACACCCAGCACCGGCAGGGCGGGCAAGTCGCCCGGCTTTTCGGCATAGGCGAATGCCGAGGCCGTTCGCCCCTGGTCGGTGCTGCCGTCGGCCGCGGTGAACGACGCAACGACTTGTCCATTGATGGTGACCGGCACGGAGGGCGCTGGTGCAGGCGCAGGCGCCGGGCCCGGCACCGGGGTGCCTCCGCCGCCGCAGGCTGCGAGCAGCAGGAACAGGGTCGAGACGGCGGCCATGCGATGGGAGTTGTCGATGTTCATGGGGACTTCTTTGCTGTGGGGGTGGTAGACGATTGCCTGCACGTGGCGGGCGGACGGATCAGCGTTGTGCCGCGACGTGGCGCAACGCGGGAAATCAAGCTGGAGACGCTCATCGGCCGTACAGGGCATCTCTCAGGTCGGTACGGAACGCACCGGCACCCGAGGGGTCGTAGACGCCGAAACTCGAGGCCAGCTCCCAGTAGTGCCAGCTCATGCCGCGGGCTTCGATCAGGTCGCGCATGGCACGCGAGTAGTGCACCCGCGAGGCGCTGTCCGCGGCCGAGTACGACCCGAACTCGCCGACGAAGACCGGGTAGCCGACCTGCGTGCCATAGGCCTTCGCGAGGTCCAGGCCCCAGGTCATTCGCGACAGCTGGTCCGCCGTGCAGCAGCCCTGCCCGACCGGCAGCGCCGGGGTGACCCACGTGGCACCCTGGTGGGTGAAGTTGAACGGTTCGTAGTTGTGGACCGTGAGGATCAGGTTGGCGTCGTTGGGCAGCACGAGCTTGGACAGGTCGGCTGCGCTGTTCCAGCTGGTCGGGCCGACGACGATCAGGCGTTGCGGGTTGTCGCGGCGAATCACGCCGACAGCCCGCGCCAYGAGGTCGTTCCAGCGATCGGTCAGGTTGCCGTGCGGCTCGTTGTAGACCTCCAGGATCAACCGGTCGCTGCGATTCTTGTAGCGAGCCGCGATCTGGCGCCACATCGCGAGGAAGCGCACTTCCAGCACGGCGGGGTCCACCGCGCGTTCGTTGGCGTCCAGCACGTCGCCGTCCAGCTGGCGATAGTGGTGCATGTCGAGCAGCACGTAGACACCCTTGTCCAGCAGGCGGTCGACCACGCTGTCAACGCGGGCGAAGAAGGCCGGGTCGATCACTGCCGCCGCATCGGCCGAGGCGTGATTGCTCCACCGGACGGGCAGCCGGACGCTGTCGAAGGTGCCGCCATCGAGCAGATCGATGAAGCGTTGCTCCACGGTCAGCCCCCAGTCGCCTTCTCGCGGCGGCTCGAGCATGTTGCCGAAGTTCACACCGCGGCCGAACGCAGCCGCAGCGCTGTTGGCTCGCGCCGAGGCGCCAGGGGGGGTGCCCGCCGCCGCGGCGGGATAGTCGGCCAGCGTTGGCGCGTCGGACGCCGTTGCGCCGCCGGCCCCACCGCACGCCGCCAGCCCCGCGCAGAGCAGGATCGCGGTCACGGCGAGTCGTGCAATCGATTGCAACGACGGGGAACGAAGGCCTGGAAAAGGATTTTCAGGGGCGCCGCTGGGCGAGCTTGCTTCCGTCTTCATCATTCGTTCAACTTCCGGTCATGAGGTGTGGAATGTGCGTGCAATCGATTGCAAGCTGAGGAGAATGTTGCAGCAAGGTTACTAGTCGTGTCAACGGGTCAATGCCTTATGATCGGGATAACGTGAATTACTGAGCGATGGGCGACTCTTTTCGCCATGCCGGCATCGATTCGCGAAACGAAGCAACCGTTTGCTGGAAGATGCTTGGTGCAATCGATTCCAGGAACCGCCAAGGAGCGCCCGTTCGGGCAAGCATCTCAATGACCAGCCCTACCAAAGGAAGGCACGGCGCCCTGGCGAACCGAGGCGCGTCGGAGCAGAGTTCGACCCTGCAGGATGTGGCTCGGCTGGCCGGGGTGTCGGCCAGCACCGTGTCGCGCATCCTGAACGGCCAGGTCGACTCGCCCAGGCGCGAGGCCGTCGACGCCGCGATCAAGAAGCTGCGCTTCAAGCCGAACCTCGTGGCGAAGAGCCTGCGCAGTGGCGTGAGCATGGCCATTGGCGTGCTGACGCAGGATTTCGACAACCCCTATACCTCGCGTGCAGCCAAGGGCGTGGAAGATGAGTTGATGAGCGGTGGCTACACCCCCATCGTGATCTCGGGCCACTGGAATCGCACCGGTGACGAAACCGAGCGCGTGCGCGTGCTGATGTCGCGCAAGATCGATGGCATCGTGGTCATCGGGGGACGGCTCAGCAATGAGCAGTTGCTGGATCTCTCCGAACTGCAGCCCATCGTCGCGATCGGCCGCGACTGCCACGGCCCCCGCCTGCGTTCGCTGGATGTCGACCAGCGCCAGGGCGGCTACATGGCAACCCGTCACCTGATCGAGTTGGGACATCGGCGAATCGCCCACATCGCCGGGATCGAGTACCAGCCCGATGCGATCGCCCGCATGCAGGGCTACATGGATGCGCACCGCGATGCCGGTCTCTCGGTGGACCAGCGCCTCATCGTGCATGGCGATTTCTCCGAGCCGGGTGGCGTGCGGGCGATGCAGGCCCTGCTCGATTCCGGCATCGGGTTGACGGCGGTCTTCGCGGCGAACGACCAGAGCTTGAATGGCGCGCGGCTGGTCTTGTTCAATCGAGGCATCGAGGTGCCGGGCCAGGTCTCGCTGGTGGGGTTCGACGGCTTGCCTGCTTCCGAGTATTCCGTGCCGCCGACCACCACCGTTCGGCAACCCATCTACGAGATGGGTTGTACCGCCGCCCGGGAATTGCTTCGGCTGCTGGGTGTGAACCAGCTGAACGAGGCCCCGATCGGGTCGCTGGATCTGCAGCTGATGGTGCGGGGTACCACGGCACCGCCGCCTGGCGACACGGCTCAATCCGAGACCCTCACCCAGTCGTAGTAGGCCGGACCGCCGCCACCGTTGTAGGTGCCCACGAAGCCGACGGCGTTCGCCGAGTTGTTGCCGACCCAGTGGTTCAGCATCAGGCGCATCGGGGCCGAGAACGCCGTGTTGACGCGCCGGAATTCCATCTCCACGCCGGCATCGTTGACGTGGAACCAGCGCACGTAGGTCGGCCGCCATTCGAAGCCGATGGTCCGCCAGCCGGTGGCGATGGCGAACTGCTGGAAGTTCTGGCGGCCTGCCGTCCACACGTTGGTGTGCAGGACGGTGCCCCCCTTGATGAACTCGAGGTCGATCTCGAAGTGGTTGGACGTGCCCGCGTTGCCGGTGAACAGAAAGAACGAGCTGTTGCCGCCGGGGATGGTGCCCGGCTGCAGGCGGGTCACGAACTTGCCGTACTGGAAACTTTGCCAGGTGCGCACCTCGGCGCATTTCACCGCGTTGCGGTTGCTGCCGTTGACGTTCAGGTCCAGCCCGCCCCACCCTGTCAGCCACGCTTCGCTGAAGGCGAAGGTGCAGCCGAAGATGTCGCCATTGGCCCAGTTGGCGGTCTCCCAGGTCGATCCGTTGGGACCGCCCGTGCCGTCGAACCCGTCGAAGAAGTTGGTGGCCTGCGCGTTCAGGTGCAGGCCCATGGCCAGCACCAGGGCGAGGGCGCCCTTGACGATGGAAGTGATCATGCTTGTCTCCTCGTTGTGGGTTGTCGTGCGCGATCAGGGGGCGAGCTTCACGGTGCCCACGCTCAGGTTGTGCGCGCCCGTGGTGGTCGCGGCGTTGATCACGTCGACCGCGAAGAGACCTGACTTGATGGTGCCGACTTTCGAGCCGATGCCATTGCAGTAGTCCGGCAGCGGAAACATCGTGTCGTTCAGGTCGATGACGAGTTCGGACAGGCTCGAGTTGACGATGGCCTGGGCCGTCGCCGTGCAGCCGTCGGCCGCCACCGGGCTCGGTTGGAGCTTGATCGACAACACGCCGTCGCTCGACGATTTCAGCTGGATCTTCAGCCTGGCGAAACCCGCGGCATTGAAGGCGGTGACCGGTGCCGCGCCGGTGTTGCCGGGCGCGTAGAGCCGGATGGCCGCACCGGCGTAGGCCTGGCTGCCCGACAGCGTCGCGCTGAAGCTCGCCTCGCCCGGTGCATACGTCGGCGCACCGGCAACGAGTTCGTTGCCCTTCTCGGCAAAGGCGTAGGTCTCGATCTTGCCGGCCTCGCTGGTGTCCGTCGCGCTCGAAGGGGTCGCGAATGCGACATCGCTCGACGACGGGCCCGCGGGCGGTGACGGAACGGGGGTCGACGGCGCTGCAGAGGCAGCCGGCGTGGGGGTGCTGCTCCCTCCCCCGCCGCAAGCCGTGAGCGCCACCGCGCTGAAGAGCGCCGTCAGGGCGGTGCATGAACGCCGATAGATCTGATCCACTGAGGTCTCCTGTGAAGTGACCCGTGGATGGTGTTCTCACGCTGCCGTCGGCACAGTCGCGTCTTTGCGTTTGACCGTGCCGTTCTTGCGCTCAGGGCTCAAAAGCACATCATCAAGCCGAACTTGTTGCGCTCGCAGGTGACGACGCGCGTGCGCGCGGCCGGCGTCGCCGGCTCGGCCGCCTTGCGCGGTGGCGTCGGCCTCGCCACGCGACGGGAGACCTGCACCGCGGCGTTCGCCGAGTCGTTCACTGGGTCGTACGCCGTCTTCCAGGTCGCAAGCCGCTCGCGCGACAAGGCGGCCAGCTCGTCCTTCTGGTAGATGCGGACATGGTCGACGAGCATCGGCTCGGTGCCCGGGCCGGCTTCCAGGTTCAGCAGGAAGGGCCATTGCTCGAAGACCTCGCGCGCACCGGTGGGCACGTCGGCGTGGAGCACCGCTTTCACCACCACGTCGTCGAGGGCCCATCGGATCTTCACCGGGTCCCATTCGAGCGAGAAGCGGTGGAAGCCATCGCTCGAAGGCGTCAGTTCCACCGGCGCATGGAAAGCCGGCTCGTCGGCGATGCCCGGCGCGTACAGGCCGAGATGGAGGTCGGCCCCGTCCTTCTCGATCAACGCGATCTCGCCGGCTTCCAGCCAGTCGAGCGACGTCAGCGGTGCGCCTTGCAACGAGACGCGCGCGGCACCGGCCGGCAGCTTCACGCGCAGCTCGATGCGGCCGTAGATCATCGCGCCCGTCGGCCGCACGCGAAGGCTGCTCGCGGGCGGCAGCAGCAAGCGGCCATGGCCGTCGAGCTGCGGGCTCGCGCCGCGGGGGGCCTTGTGCACGCGCCAGCGTTTCTCGTCGACCCGCACGGTCGCCGCCGCATCGAACTCATCGGCCCAGGCGAGCCGCCATGCGCCGTCCCGCGTCTCGCGGGGAATGGCCGCCGGCGGCAGCGGCGCTGCCACGGCCGCCGCGTCGCCCGCGGCATTCAGGAACTCGATGCGCCCCAGCTCGAAGCGCACCGGCTCCTGCGACGGTTCGTTGGCCGTGACCTCCACGCTCGCGACGGCCGGCAGGGTCTGCGCGATGCTCGCGCCGTTGCCGGCGCAGTAGGGCTCGGGCTCGAAGACCGCCAGCGGGATGTCGAGGTCCATCGTGCCCCGCACCCGCTGCAGCAGCACCGGATAGCAGCCGGTGTTCTGCAACTTCGTGTCGGTGCCCTTGATCCGGATGCGAAGCACCTGTTCGGTCGGTGACACGAGCCGGATGCGCAGGTTCCGGAAGGCCGAGAGGTCGACCGCCGCCCCGCCGCGGCCGGCCCCCACGTCCACCCCCAGCGTGGTCCAGGTGCTTCCATGCGCACGGCCCAGGCGGCCGGACACCCGCACCCCGCCGTCGTAGACGCCGAGCGGGTCGGCCGCGACATCGCCGGGCTTCTCGGAGATCTGCAGAAGCGTCACCGGCGGCCGCTCGCGGCCGGCCGGAGGCGTCCTGAAATCGGCCCACACCACCGACGGTGCGTCGGCACCCCAGGCCGGCACGGACAGCCACGCCGCGGCAAGTGCCGCCAGGCACCACGCTGCGCGCTTCATGCCGCGCTGACCGGCATGCACAGCTCGCAGCGCACGAACGGCGAACCGGGCGGCGGCGTACCGGGTTCGCAGCGCTGGATGAAATGTCCTTCCGCGAGCTTGAAGGGGGATGCCGGCAGCCATTCGGTGAGCAAGCTGTTCCAGCCGCGCCCGATCTCGCTCGACGGGCCTTCGTACCGCAGGCAGGCCGCCCAGTGCGCCGGCAGGCTCTTGCGCATGGCCCGCAGGCCGGGGTCCTGCCAGCCGGCGGGCAGCTCGACGCAGGCGTCCATGCGGCACTGCGCTGCGAGCGTGATGGCCGGGTCGTCGAGGCCGATGGACAGCATCGGCCGGTCCGACAAGCCCATGCTGTCGACCCAGGGCACGAAGCGCGTGTGCAGGACCTCAGAGCTGTGGCCGTAGTCGCCGCGCTCGCGCATGTAGAGGCATTCCCTCGCCTCGAAGTGCCTGAGTTCGACACGGCAGTTCGTGGCGGTCCGCCTGTCGTCGGCCGGCGCTCGCCAGCCGATCCACCCGCCCGAACGCCAGCGGGACGGCGTCATGCCGAAGTGCTCGCGGAAGGCGCGGGCGAAGGCTTCCGGCGAGGCGAAGCCGCAGTGGAGCGAGACGGCCGTGACCTTCTCGTTCGGGCAGTGGCGCAGCCGGCCGGCCGCCGTCTCGAGCCGGCGGCGGCGCACGAATTCCTTCGCCGTCTCGCCGGTCCAGGCGAGGAAGAGCCGGTGAAAGTGGAACGGCGAGAACGCCGCGCAGTCGCTCAGCCGCTCCAGGCTCAGGTCCTTCGACAAGTGCATCTCGACGTGGTCCAGCACCTGCTCCATGCGCCGCAGGTGGTGGCTGCGCAGCGAGGGTTGTTCACGCGGCCGCACGGGCGCCTTCAGCGGCCCGGCACCGGCGGGCGGAAGGCCTTGCGCAAAACGGAGCTGCGCGGCGGCGTCGGCGACCAGGAGGTTCGTGTTCATCGGGCAACTTTGGCACCTCATCCCTTGACGGCGCCTGCGGACAGGCCCTCGATGAGGCGGCGTGAAGTGGCGGCGAAGAGGATCAGCAGCGGCAGCACCGTGATGGCCGAGCCTGCGCTGATGGCGCCCCAGGGCGTCTGCCCGGTGCCCTGCAGCGAGCGCAGCACGAGCGGTGCGGTGAACATCTCCTGCTGGCTCATCACGAGCAGCGCGCCGACGAAGTTGTTGTACGAACCGATGAAGGTGACGAGGCCCAGCGTGCCCATGGCCGGCCCGATGAGCGGCACGACGACGCGCCAGTAGATGCCGAACTCGCCGCAGCCGTCCATGCGCGCCGCCTCGACGAGCTCGCGCGGCAGCGCCGAGCCGATGTACTGGCGCATCATGAACACGCCGAAGGCCGAGCAGGCGCCGGGCACGATGAGGGCGCGCGTGCTGTTGAGCCAGTCCATCTCCTTCATCAGCAGCACGAAGGGGATCATGCCGACGAAGGCCGGCAGCAGCATCGTCGCCATCAGGCCGGCGAACAGCGTGTCGCGCCCCGGGAACTCGTACATCGCGAAGGCGTAGCCGCCCAGCGAACACAGGAACAGGTTGAGCGCGGTGGCCGCCACCGCGACCCACAGCGACAGGCCCAGGCTGTGCCAGAAGTGCGGGCGCAGCGCGACCAGCTGGTGGATGTTGTCGGCCAGCGCCGAGCCGAACCACAACGGCGGCGGCATCGAGAGGATGTCGCTGTTGGTGTGCGTCGCGAAGACGAACATGAAGTAGAACGGCGCCAGCATGATGAGCGCCCCCATCATCACGATGGCGTAGGGCAGCCACCCGGAGGGCCTGAGGTTGCGCAGCAGCCGTGTGCGCCGGCTGCCCGAAGCGGGGGCCCTGGCGATGGCCTGGGCGGTGAGTTGCGATGCGGTCATGGCCGGTCAATCCTTGCGCCCGAGGGTGCGGTTGTTGAGCCACGTGAGCGCGGCGATCACCATGAACATCAGCCAGGCGACGGCCGACGCGGTGCCGAAGTCGCCATCGTTGAGGCCCACCTTGTACATCTGCATCGCCACCGTCTCGGCCACCTGCCCCACCCCGCCGGTGCCCCCGGTGAGGATGAAGGGCTCCTCGAAGAGCTGCAGGTTGCCGATGATGGTCAGCGTGACGGCCAGCAGCATCATCGGGCGCAGCAAGGGCACCGTGATGTAGCGGAACTGCTGCCACAGCCCGGCGCCGTCGATGGTCGCGGCTTCGTACAGGTCCTTCGGGATGGTCTGCAGCGCCGACAGGTAGAGCACGGTGTTCCAGCCGACGAAGCGCCACCAGACGATGAAGGACACGATGGGCCGCGTGTACTCCGGCCGCCCCCAGTCGACGTTCTGCACCGGAAACAGCCAGGCGAGCGGATGCAGGCCGAACATCTCCAGCCGGCCCAGGCCGGTGAGCACCTGGTTGACGACGCCGAAGTCGCGCGAGAACAGCGACGAGAACACCAGCGTGATCGCCACGGTGTTGGTGATGTACGGCAGGAAGTACATCGCGATCACCGGGTTGCGCGCGCGGCGGAACTTCGTGTGGATGAAGAACGCGAGCGGCACCGCGATCAGGTGCTGCGGCAGTCCGGAGACGATGCCCAGCCAGAAGGTGTTGTACATCGCGCGCCAGAAGTCGCGCGCGTACAGCTCGGACCAGAACCGGCCCGAGAAGAAGTGCGACCAGGGCAGGTCATCGAACTGCAGGACGAAGGCGTAGTTGCCGAGGCCCTCCCACTTCATGCCCCCCAGGCCCGCCGTCAGCTCCCAGCGAAAGAACGACGCATACGCGGAGAACAGCAGCGGAAACAGGCCGAACGTCAGGAACAGGATGAAGAACGGCGCGACGAACACGTAGGGCATGAAGCGCCACGGCTTGAGCCGGCGCCGCTTCGCCTTCTTCGCCGGCGTTCCGTTCGGGGCGGGGACTGCGGACATGGGGGGGCTTCCGGTCTCGGGGATCAGCGGCGAACGCGGCGTTCGATCGCCTTCTTCGCGTCGGCCAGCGCCGTCTTCACGTCCTTGTCCTGCTCCAGCACCTTGTCGAACTCGGCGCTCACGACTTCAGCGGCCACCGGGTCGAGCTTGTCCACTTCGGTGGCGGGAATCTTCGCCGCGGTGGCCCGCCAGGCCTGGCGCGCCTTCTGGCCGCCGAGGAAGTCCATCGGCTGGTCGACGAACGGGTCGGTGGTGGCCTCGACCAGCGCCGGGAAGGCATCGAGTTCGCGGAAGGCGGCGATCTGCACCTCCTTGCTGGTCGTCATGAACTTCACGAAGTCCCAGGCGAGTTCCTTGTTCTTCGCGCCCTTCGGGATCGCGTAGAAGCTGCCGCCATACGAGGCGTTCACGCCGCCGGGAAGGCCGGCCGAGCGCCAGTGGCCCTTGGAGTCCGGGGCGATCCAGTTCTTCAGGTGGCCGGCGAGCCAGGAGCCCATCATCTCCGAGGCGATGGTGCCGCGCTTGAAGCCTTCGCTCCACTCGTTGCTCCAGGCGCCGACCTTGGCGTCGATGCCGGCCGCACGCGCCAGCTTGGCGGTCTCGAAAGCTTCCACGAAGCGCGGCGAATCGACGAGGATCCTGCCCTTGCTGTCGAAGTAGATGCCTTCGCCGTCCTTCAGGCCCGAGCGGATCACGATGTCCTTGATCGCCGCGGCATGCGGGATCAGGTAGGCGCCGGTCTTCGCCTTGAGCGCCTTGCCGGCCTCGATGAACGAGGCCCACGACTGGGTGAGCTGCGCCTCGGTGACACCGGCCTTGTCCATCAGGTCCTTGCGATAGAACAGCGCACCCGGGCCGATGTCGGCCGGCATCGCGGCGAAGATGCCGCCGCGGCTGGTGGCCTGCGCCACCGTGAACCTGAAGAACTTGTCCTTGTACTGCAGCGCGTTGTAGGGCGGCTTGGACAGGTCTTCCACGCCGCCGCCTTCGGCGAACTTGGCGACGAAACCGATCTCGATGCCCATCACGTCGGGCAGGTTCGCACCGGTGGCCAGCGCCGTGGTCATCGCGTTGTGGTGGTCGCCGTAGCCGAGCGCGACCAGCTTGATCTCGACCTCGGGGTGGACCTTCTTGTACAGCGGGATCGCCGCCTGCACCGAGCGGTCGAGATCCTTGAACGATGCGACGGTCAGCACCGTCTGTGCCGTGGCAAGGCCCGTGGCCGATGCCAGCAGCGTGGCGAGACTGAGCCTGGTTGCGAATTTCACTTCATCTCCTCTGGGGTGGTCCGACGACGCGCCTGTCGTGTCCGTGACAATGCTCATGCAAGCGCTTGCATGGCAGTGTATGAACTGGGTGTCGGCACCGGCCCGGGGGGAACCCTGAACGACCTAGCCGATCTTGCGGTTTCGCGGCGTGTCGCGCACCCGGATGGGGCGCACCGTGTCAGCGTGTGACGGGGACCGCCTTGGTCGATTCGCGGACGATCAACTCCAGCTTCGCCATCGCCGCGCGCGGCGGCTTGCGGCCATCGATGAGCGCGACGACGGCCCCCGCGGCCTCCCGGCCGAGGTCGCGCAGCGGCTGCCTCACCGAGGTCAACGGAGGCAGCGAGAAGGAGGAATGGGACAGGTCGTCATAGCCGACGATGGACATGTCGTCCGGAACGCGCATGCCGCGCCTGTACAGCGAGAGCATCGCGCCATAGGCGGAGTCGTCGTTGGCGGCGAACACCGCGCTGAACGGCAGGCCGCGATCGAGCAGCATGTTCATCGCCGTCACGCYCCCCGTCTCCACATAGCCGCCCGGCGCCACCAGCCGCTCGTCGAAGGGCAGCCCGGCCGCGACCAGGGTGTCGCGGTAGCCGCGCAAGCGCTCTTCGGCATCCTGGCGTCCCGGCGGGCCGGCGATGAAGGCGATCCTGCGGTGGCCGAGTTCGAGGAGGTGGCGCACCGCCTCGCAGGCGCCGGCGTAGTGGTCGAAGCACAGCGAATGCACCCGCATCGACGCCGACTGCCGCCCGAGCAGGACCGTGGGAACGCCTTGCGCATGGCGATCCAGCAACTCGTCGTCCAGTTCGGCCACCAGCAGGATCACGCCGTCGACCCGGCGCCCCATCAGCGACATCAGCCGCTGTTCTTCCTCGACCTTGTTCCAGTGGCCGCTCACGAAGATGGCCTCGTAGTGGTGGCTGGCCAGCCCATCCTCGACGCCGCGCATGGCCTCGTTGAAGAACGAGCTGGAGATCTCCTGCGTCAGGACGCCGACGGTCATCGTGCGGCCCTTGGCGAGCCCGCGCGCGACCAGGTTGGGCCGGTAGTTCAGGCGCTTGATGCTGCTCTCGATGGCCGTCGCCTTCTCTTCGGCGACGACATGGGTGCCACTCAGGTAGCGCGACACCGTGCTCGTGGAAACCCCGGCCAGGCGCGCCACCTCTTCGAGCGTGACGCTGGTGTTTTCGATGGGCATGGCCTGATGATAGCGCTTGCACAGGGAAGGAGAAAGCTCCACTGACTGGAGTATCACGCCTGGGAAAACCCGAGGTTTCCCGCTTGCCACCGCCGATTCGCAAGAACGGTCAGGTCAGCGTGTTGCAAGCGCTTGCACAGCAGGCTATCGTGCCGGCCATGAAGCCGAAAGACAGCCCTCACCCCACCCCCCTCCGCTCGGCCGCGCGCTGCGTCGGCATCTTCGCCCTCACGGTGGCGACCTGGGCGAACGCGCAGGTCGCCACGGTGCGCATCGACCCCTCGCGCGTCGGCCCGGCCGTCAATCGGCAGGTGCTGTCCGGTTTCAACTTCGGCAACTGGATGTCGGTGACGGAATTCCGCGATGAACTGGCCAAGGTTCCGGCCGCTGCGCTGCGCTTTCCCGGCGGCAACATCGGCGACGACCACGACATGGACGAGCCGACGCTGGACGCCTTCAAGTCGCTGCTGTCGCAGGTCGCGGGCGAACGCGAACTGCTCGTGCAGACACGCGTGTTCCAGGGTCGGCCCGACCGCCCCGCCGCCAACACGCCGCAGGACGCGGCGCGTGCCGTGCGCATGGCCCGCGCCCGCGGACTGAACGTCAGGATCTGGGAGATCGGCAATGAGCCCGACCTTTTCAGTACCGTGCGCGGCGACGCGAGCTGGACGGTCCCGCGCTATTGCGAGGTCTTCCGCGCACAGGCCGCGGCGATTCGCCGCGAAGACCCGAAGGCCTTGATCGCCGGCCCCGCCGTCTCCGGTGCCCAGCCCGGCGCACCGCTCTTCCTCGAGCGCTTCGTCGAACTGTGCGGCGACGTCGTGGACGTGCTCACCTGGCACATCTACCCCACCGAAGGCGATGGCACCGAAGAGGCCGCGCTCGCCACGGTGGCCGAGGTCGACCGCTCGATCGCGCGCTTTTCCTCGTTGTGGAAGGACCGCTCGCGCAACCCGCTCGGCCACGGACGGAGCATCCGGTTCGGCGTGACGGAGTACGGCCTGTCGTGGCGCACCGACCGGCCGCGCTTCCTGTCCGACCAGGTGGGCGCGATGTGGGCGGCCGAATCGGCCTTGCGCATGGCGCAGCAAGGGCTGAACCTGGCCCACTACTTCGCCTACATGGGCACCGGCTTCCACGGGCTGCTGGACACGGGGGGCGTACCGCGCCCGACCTACTACGGCTTCGGCCTGCTGGGCGAGCTGGACGGCGCCTTCGTCGATGCGGCGAGCAGCGACTCGATGCTGTGGGCCCATGCGACGAAGAAGGGTTCGCTGCTTCAGCTCGTGCTGTTCAACACCCGCACGCAGCCCCAGCCGGTGCGCATCGACGGCCAGGCCGCGCTGACGCTCAAGGATGCACGCTACTTCGACGCGGGCATCGCGGAAGAGGAGAAGCCGTTGCAGCCGCTCGCCGCGAAGGCGGGACGCACGATCACCCTGCCCGCCCGCTCGATGGCGATCGTCCGGCTGGAGCTGGCGCCATGAGGCCCGACCAACGCCTGCGCCGCCGCCTGCTCGCCGCTTCGGCGCTCGGCGTGGGCCTGCCGGCCTGCGGCAGTGCGCCGAAGAAGGCGTCGGCGCTCGACGACGGCCTGGCCCTGCCGGTCCTTGCCGACCGCGACGAGGACAGCAGCCGCGGCATCTTCTTCGGCATCTTCCGCGAGAGCGCGTTGCCCGACATGCTGATCGACGTGCAGGACGACCTGCGCCGCCAGCCCGCGGCCGCGATGTGGTTCACCCGCTTCGGCGCGTCGTTCCCGGAGTCGCAGATCCGCTACCTCGCGCAGCGCGGCGTGGCGGCGCAAGTGACCTGGGAGCCCTGGGGCTTCGACAACAGCCCGGTGGCGCTCGCCGACATCGTCGCAGGCAAGTGGGATGCGACCATCGACGCCTGGGCGCAAGGCGCGGCGCGTGTCGACCACCCCTTCATGCTGCGCGTGGGCCATGAGTTCAACGGCGACTGGTACCCCTGGTGCCTGGTGAAGAACGGCCGCCAGCCCCAGCTCTTCGCGCAGGCCCACCGCCACATCGTCGAGCGCTTTCGGGCGGCCGGCGCGAACAAGGTCCGCTGGGTCTGGTGCTTCAACAACGACAGCACGCCCGCGGAGTCGTGGAACGACCCGCGCGCGGCCTACCCCGGCGACGAGTACGTCGACTGGATCGGCATCGACGGCTACAACTTCGGCACCAGCCAGAACTGGTCGCACTGGACGCCCTTCAGCCAGGTCTTCGGCCGGGCGGTCGGGATGGCCCGCGAGATCGCGCCGTCCAAGCCCATCGTGCTGGCCGAACTCGGCTGCTCCGAAACCGGCGGCGACAAGGCCGCATGGATCGAGCGCATGTTCAGCGACATCGAGACGCTGCCCAACGTGCGGGCCTTCACCTGGTTCGACGTCATCAAGGAGACCAGCTGGGCGCTGACCTCCGGCAACGACAGCTGGCTCGCCGCCATCCATGGCCTTCGCCGCGCGTCCATTCGCGGAAACGGGAACGCGCTGCTGTCCATCACCACCACGAGGCGCTGATCAGCGGCTCGACTCGCCATCAGGTTTCGAGACGAGCAGGTCTGCAGGCTGACAGTCGAGGTACTCGCAGATCCGCTGCAAGGTGTCGAAGCGCACGCCCTTCACCTTGCCCTGCTTGAGCAAGGACAGGTTGGCTTCGGTGATGCCGACGTACTCGGCCAGGTCTTTCGACTTCACCTTGCGCTCGGCCAGCATGATGTCGAGCCGGACGACGATGGGCACGGTGGGCGTCCCGCTTCAGACGATCTGCGCGTGCTCGTCGGCAAGTTCGGCGGCTTGCGTCATGACGTGCGCGATTTGCCAGACCATGCCTGCGAACAGCAGCATCAGCAATTCGCTGGAGCCGATGGCCAGACCGAGTGAGCGTTTGCCGGGTGGCGCGCCCAGCGTCAGGAGCACGCTGATCAGCGCCGACGACACGAGCCCGCCAAGCGCTGCAGCGAACATGCCGACCGCGAAGCCGCGCAGGTGCCGCACCGTGCCCAGGCTGAATGTTTCGCCGCGCGCGAAACCGAGGAAGCAAAGGCGCGCGCGGAACAGGCCGCAGGCCATCGCACACGCCGGCAACATGCCTGCCAGCACCACCAGACCGGACTGCCACCCAGCGATCTGCAAACCGGGCTGACCGGCCGGAAATGCCGATTTGCCGCCCAGACGCTCCAGCCAGATCTCGGGCGGTGTCATGCACAACCCGTAGAGCGTGAGGGCCGGAATGGCAATCACCATCGCGAGGCATGCGAGCGCAAGCAACGCGTTGAACCGCGCGCCGACCGGCGAAATTGCGCTTTGCGAACTCTTCATGCAGATCCCCTTGTCGAGGGATTCAGTTTGCCATATATTTCTGTAAAACAATAATAAAACTATGTGGAACAGAAATTTTCTCAACGAACTGAGCACAAGGAAATTGCATGCTGAATCGCCGTGCTGTCTGCATCACGCTCGCCCTGCTGGCCGGGTGCGCCGACGCCAACTGGGAGCGCGCCTTGTACGAAGGTCAGCGCAACACGGCGCAGCAATGCCGGCTGAGTCGAAAGCCGGCCGACCCACCGTGCCCGGTGCTGCCCGAGTTCGCCAACTATGAAAAGGAGCGCGCACGCGCGACGGGTACCGAGCCCTCCGAGGGTGGGCGGCCCGTCGAGACACCCCGGCGGTGAAAGGCTCGACGCCCGGCATGCGACGTTTCATGTGACCCCCTGACGCAGGCGAAGCACGCACCCGATTCGATGTAAATCGGGTGCGGCGAACTTGCATCCTGTTGCACTGCGTCTCGCTGCGCCAACGCCCCGCGTGGCATCCGTCGACTCCGCAAGTTTCGTCAGCTTTCCTGACATCGCGACTCAGACACTAGCGCCGAAATCGAGGGCGCCGCATGTCGAATGAGATGGGCGCGCCGCACTTACTTTGACGCAACAGGATCTTCACGATGAGCATGCCAAACCAACGCCCCAGACGCGCCACTGCGACGAGCGCACTGCTGTGCGCCATGGTGCTGTCTGCCTGCGGGGGAGGCCACGACTCGGACACCGCAGCACCGGTTGGGTCAGCACCGGCACCGGCTCCGGCTCCGGCTCCGGCTCCGGCTCCTGCTCCGGCTCCTGCTCCTGCTCCTGCTCCTGCTCCTGCTCCTGCTCCTGCTCCTGCTCCTGCTCCTGCTCCTGCTCCGGCTCCGGCTCCGGCGCCCGCGCCCGCACCCGCACCCGCACCCG